>JAJRVA010000125.1 GCA_024277485.1 Deltaproteobacteria bacterium
AACAGGAAGTACATCTGCCATGCAAAGAGCAGGAATGGTGGCGAATAATCAGGACAGGGGGAGGGCACCCGGAAAAAAGGGAAAACAGCAGGGTGGATACGGATTATATACAAGAGCGGCGGGGGTCAGATCAGGGAGGAGAGGACCTCGCATTCACGGCAGATCTCCATTTTGTCTTTCCACTCTTTTTCAGCCGCACATTCGCACTGGGTACCACTTAAAAACCAGCAGAACTGCCCTGCCTGAAACTCCCAGGCCGGACAGTCTTTTTTGATGTTGCATTTTTTCTGCACCCAGCAGTCTTTGCGCTTCGAAGAATCTTTACTTCGCTGATTAATCAGCAGAAAGTAAATTTGTCTTTCAACGTGTAGAGGGACCGGGCGCCACCCCTGCTCGTAACTCTGCACGGCTTTTAACGAAACACCGAGAAGATTACCCAGTTCTTTCTGGGTTTTTCCCAGTTTGGCCCGGGCTTTTGAAAAATGAATCTTATCCATCCGCATTCTGTAGACAAAGGAAATTTATATCCATTTGACAGGTACCACACTGTGCCCGTCGATGCAAGCAGTTTTTAATAACTGTTTGCAAAAAAGATAAGAGAGCGGATTTTTTTGGAGAAAAAAGAGAAAGCGTTCAGAGAATTAACTAATATTGAATTAATCTTTACATAACATAATGGAAAAATAAAACAATTTTGTCGTAACAGCTGCTTTTATTTTTTCCGGGGCGAACGACAACTTGAGATAAATCCACAGTAATTTTCGCATGTTATTTCCAGCTTGATAAAACTGTATCACATCTACGGGAAAATGTTCAGGTTGAAAAACAAGTGGTTGGAATTGTATTAAGAACTGGGCAGCATTAAATCAACCTGGGGTGATGAGGAAAAGCATTTTACAGGGCGACAGTGATACCGGGACATTTACGTCTTTCAACAGCAGGGATCTGCATTGCCGCAACCTGAAAAAGTGCACAGAGTACGGAGAAGAGTTTGCTTGAAATCAGGTGTATTTACGTTAATTTCAGAAAATACGCGACAGGATTTGACTTTTGTCGCCTCCTCTGCTATATTTTTTCGGTTTTGGGCAGGATTATTTTGTGTTTTGTTTATGGCAAAAATAATCGTCCTTTTCTTTTCTCTTTCAATAACACATTGAATTTCAGGAGTTATTCATGGCCAGTGTCGTGGTGGTCGGTACCCAGTGGGGTGATGAGGGCAAGGGCAAGATAGTTGACCTGCTCACACGTTATGCAGACTGCATTGTCCGTTTTCAGGGCGGCAACAATGCGGGGCATACCCTGGTGGTTGAGGGGAAGCAGTTCATCTTTCACATTATCCCATCGGGCATCCTCTACGAAGATAAAGCATGCTTTATCGGCAACGGGGTTGTTCTTGACCCGGCTGTCCTGCTTGAGGAGATTGTTGAATTAGGCGGCCAGGGGCTGCCGGTGACCCCGAAGCGCCTCCTGATCAGCGAAAATGCGCATCTTATCATGCCCTATCATAAAGCCCTTGATATCGCGGGGGAAGCCTCGCTTGCCCAGGGTAAAAAAATAGGGACAACAGGCCGTGGGATCGGTCCGTGCTATATGGACAAAGTCGGTCGTTTCGGCATCAAGGCGGGAGAACTGCGTGATCCGGATATGTTCAATGATAAGTTGAAGGCCAATATTGAAGAGAAAAATTTTCTGTTGACCAGAAAATTCGGTGCCGAACCTCTCTCCTTTGAGCAGATAAAGTCGGAATTTGAGGTATATGCCGGCAAGCTCGCCCCCTATATCGGGAATGTTTCCATGGTGCTTGACAGGGCCAGAAAAGACGGCCGGAATATTCTTTTTGAGGGAGCCCAGGGAACGCAGCTTGATATCGATCACGGTACCTATCCCTTTGTTACATCGTCCAATACAATTGCCGGTAACGCCTGCATCGGCAGCGGTTTCGGCCCGGCGCATATAGATTCCGTTATCGGCATACTCAAAGCCTACACCACCCGGGTGGGCGAAGGGCCGTTTCCGACAGAGCTGCCCGAGGGTGATGTGGTCGGGGATGCGTTGCAGAAAAAAGGCGGAGAATTCGGCGCCACAACCGGGCGCCGCCGCCGCTGCGGGTGGCTTGACGCGGTTGTTGCCTCGGACGCGGTCCGCCTGAACGGCTTGACAGGGCTTGCAATTACCAAGCTGGATGTCTTGAGCGGGCAGCCGAAAATAAAAATCGCCCGCAAATATGTTGTGGACGGCCGTGAATATGACTGCATGCCGGGCAACATCAGGGAGACCGGCAGGATTGAGCCGGTTTACGAGGAGATGGACGGCTGGAATGACGATATTTCGGGCGTCCGTCGCTTTGAAGACCTTCCCGGCACGGCCCGGGATTACATTCGACGGATCGAGGATGTTACAGGTGTTGAGCCCGTTATCGTCTCGGTCGGGCCCGACCGTTCGGAAACCCTGCTGCTGCGTAACCCGTTTGAGAAAAAGGTATGAGGTTGCGCGCATTGTTCAGGTGTTTATAAGTAGAAAGACAAGGTACCCAAGGTTATAATTCGGAGGATAAAGAGATATGGCTCGCATAACAGTTGAAGACTGCCTGGCCCAGGTGGGGGATGACAATCGTTTCGCCCTGGTCCATCTGGCAGTGGAGCGGATTCGTCAGCATCGTGAAGGTGAACCGTTCATGTCAAAGGGAAAAAACAAGGAAATTGTCATGACCCTGCGCGAGATCGCCGCGGGTAGCGTAACCTTTGACAATATTCATGACCTGCCCCGCCTGCGCAAGGAAAGTCTCAGGGAGGCGGAAGGTGATGGCGAGGCGGAAGGTGATGGCGAGGCGGAAGGAGCGGAAGAGGAAACACCAAACAACTCCTGATCCTGCCTGATGCTGCCGGCAGGAGGTATCGCGCCGGTATGCATGGACTGGAGACACACCTTATATGAGCAGAGATTATTACGAAATACTTGGCGTGCCTGTCGAGGCCAGTGCGGATGAGATAAAGAAATCATACCGCAAACTGGCCATGAAGTACCATCCGGACAGGAACCCGGGGGACGCGGAGGCCGAGGTCCGTTTCAAGGAGGCGGCCGAGGCCTATGAGGTGCTCTCTGATGTGCAGAAGAGAAGAATCTATGACACCTACGGCCACGAAGGACTGAAAAACAGCGGTTACGGCGGTCCGGGCACGGCAGAAGATATTTTTTCCAGTATCAATGACCTGTTTGGAGATCTGTTCGGCTTCGGCGGTCGTTCCCGTCGGCGGGACCCGAATGGTCCGGTGCCCGGAGATGATCTGCGCTATGACATGGAAATCTCCTTCATGGATGCGGTCCATGGGACGACACGGGAGGTTGAGGTAACCAAGCGGGAAACTTGCTGGACTTGTGAAGGATCAGGGTCGCGGCCCGGGTATAAGCCCCAGGTCTGTCCAAGCTGTCACGGGCGGGGCCAGGTCATCCGCTCCCAGGGTTTTTTCCAGGTCAGTTCGACCTGTCCCCAGTGTCACGGCACAGGTCAGGTCATCTCCAACCCCTGCGCGGACTGCGATGGCGCCGGCCTGGTGAACAAGACCAAAAAGGTATCCATCAAGATCCCGGCCGGGGTTGATACCGGCGCCCGGATGCGTCTTAAGGGTGAGGGTGAGGGAGGACGCCGGGGCGGTCCGTCTGGCGATCTCTATGTTGTCATCCATGTTCAGCCCCATGAGTTTTTCCAGCGTGACGGCCAGGTTATTTACCTGCGTTATCCCGTGTCGATGGTGAAGGCGGCACTTGGCTGCGAGGTGGAAGTCCCCACCATCCATGGAGAGGCCCGGCTGAAAATACCAGCCGGCACCCAATCAGGCGAACGTTTTACCCTGCGCCGGGAAGGTGTTCCAAGCCTGAGGGGAACGGGGAAGGGTGATATGGTCGTTGAGGTGCAGGTCCAGACACCGACCGGACTCACCAGGAAACAGAAGGAACTGCTCAAAGAGTTTGACGAGCACTGCGGAGAGGAAGAGGGGTTCTTTTCGCGCCTGTTTCACGGCGGTTTCGGCCATGGGAGCCAGGACCACCACTCCGGGGATGCGAAGTAAATGTCCGGGCAGGAGACTTTTACTCATTTTGATTCGGCCGGCAATGCCAGGATGGTCAATATCGGCGCTAAAAAAGAAACGGATCGACGCGCTGTGGCAGCCGGGCGTGTTGTAATGAATCCAGAGACATACCGGATGGTTCGTGAGGGGACCACGACCAAGGGCGATGCCCTGGGTGTGGCGCGGATTGCCGGGATCATGGCGGCAAAAAAAGTTGACAGCCTGGTTCCTCTTTGTCATCCTCTTGCGGTGACCGGTGTGGATATTGATTTTGCCTTTGAAGAGGACGGCAGGTCTATCGCCATTGAGGCGTCAGTAGAAATTCACGGCAAGACGGGAGTTGAGATGGAAGCCCTGACCGCGGTATCGATTGCCGCTCTCACCCTCTATGACATGTGCAAGGCCGTGGACAAGAATATGGTTATCTCCGATATCCGCCTGTTGAAGAAAAGTGGTGGAAAAAGCGGAGACTTTGTCAGGAAATAGTCAGGGAAGGAAAACAGCAGGCGGAGAGAATCTGTTTGGCGGAGAACGACAATGAATGATAAACAGCTCAAGAAGTTTAAGCGTCAGCTTGAAGAGATGAAAAAGAAGATTCTGGACGACGTTGAACAGACTCTTACAGAGATGACGACCCAGGCCGGAAATATTCCCGACCCGAATGACCGGGCCACCGTTGAATCCGAACGCAGTTTTGAGTTGCGAATCCGGGACCGTGAACGCAAACTGATGAACAAGATCGATGAAGCGCTTGTCCGGATCAAGGAAGGTGAATACGGTAATTGCGAGGACTGCGGCGAGGAAATCGCCATTAAAAGGCTCGAGGCCCGGCCGGTCGCCAAGTTCTGCATTGACTGCAAGACCAAGCAGGAACAGCAGGAGAAGGCTCAGGGCCGCTGATCTCCATGCCCGAGTTACGGAAAGATCCAATCCTCGGCCGCTGGATCATTATTTCAAAGGAGCGGAGCAAGAGGCCGACGGATTTTATCATTGAGGAGCAGAAGTCCACCGGCGGTTTCTGCCCCCTGTGTCCGGGCAACGAAAAAACAACTCCAGGCGAAGTTCTTGTCTTTGGCCGGGAACCGGGGCTGCCGGCAAATTCATCCCGGTGGCAGGTCAGGGTCGTGCCCAACAAGTTTCCGGCCCTTGTTATAGAGGGAGAACTGGAAAAAGAGGGCGAAGGCCTGTATGACCGGATGAACGGTATCGGCGCCCATGAGGTTATTATTGAAAGCCCGAACCATGAAGACCGCTTTACCTCCCTTCCCCCGGAGCAGATGCTTCTCGTCTTCCAGGCCTTTCGCAGCAGAATCAACGACCTTGCCCGGGACCGGCGCTTCAGGTACGTGATGGTCTTTAAAAACTATGGCCGGGCCGCAGGCGCTTCCCTGGAGCATCCCCATTCGCAGCTTGTGGCATTGCCTATCCTGCCCAGAATGGTGACCTCTGAGCTTGACGGCACACTTTCCTATTATAAATACAAGGACCGCTGTGTGTACTGTGATATCATCCGCCAGGAAATACAGCAGGATATCCGTCTTGTCTGCCGGAACGATTATTTTGTTACCCTGGCTCCCTTTGCTCCCCGTTCACCCTTCGAGATGTGGATTCTGCCCACGCAGCACAGTTCCTCCTATACGGATCAGAGTGATGAGTCCATGCGGAGCCTGGTCGATATTTTCACGGAAAGCCTGCAGAGACTGGATCGCTGCATCCCCAATGTGCCGTATAATTTCGTTCTTCACACGCAACCGCTGCGTTCCGAACCGCTTGAACATTATCACTGGCATTTTGAGATTGTACCGAAGTTGACGAGCATCGCCGGTTTTGAATGGGGTTCAGGTTTTTATATCAACCCCATGCCTCCGGAAGATACCTGCCGATACCTGAAGGAAGCCATGTAGGAGGATCCTGTGGTGAAAAAGCACATTCTTTTGGTCGATGATGAAGAGGGAATTCAGCTGCTCTACCGGGAAGAGTTCGAAGAGGAGGGCTATGAGGTCATCTCCGCCTCCAATGGCGATGAGGCCCTTGAGATATTTAACCGGGAGCCCCCTGACCTGGTCATACTTGATATCAATATGCCCGGCATGAGCGGCATAGAGGTCCTTCGCAGGATGAAGGAGATCAATCCCGACCTGCCGGTTATTTTAAGTTCAGCGTACCAGGAATTCAAGCAGGATCTCAGCACCTGGGCTTCCGAGGAGTATATTGTCAAGTCAGCGAACATGGATGAACTGAAAGAGGCGGTCCGAAGGCATCTCAAGTAGATTTTCCAGCAACCGTCGGATCATCGGCACGCCTTGATCGCAGCAGGACAGGCCATGAGTCATCCGGCTTAACCGCCTCCTGACACCATTTCACGCGACCACGCACATGAAAGATATCCAGAATCTCCGGGATAACCGGCGTATAAATATCAGGAAGGTCGGCGTCAAGACAATTTCATACCCTGTCACTGTTCTTGACAAGGCCCGCAGGCTCCAGAGGACGGTTGCAACGGTAAACATGTATGTCAACCTGCCGCACCGGTTCAAGGGGACTCATATGAGCCGGTTTGTTGAGATACTCAACAGGTTTCGCGGTGAAATCAACCTGGAGAGTTTTCATTTCATCCTCCGGGAGATGAAAGAACGCCTGAATGCCGAAGAGTCGCACATGGAAATCGAGTTTCCCTACTTTATGCAGAGGGAAACTGTTCCGGGAACCATTGACATGGAACGGTACGAGTGCCGGATGCATGGTTCGCTGCAGGATGACGATGACCTTGTCATGGAGATATCCGTGCCCATATTTCTGCCCCCGTTTATCCATGACCTCGGCGGGCTGCCACGTTCCATGGGGCGCTGGGGAACGGCAAGGGTCGCTGTCCGGTTCAACTGTTTTGTATGGCTTGAAGATGTGATCGGCCTTGTCGAGCAGGGTGTTGAAATTACATCAGAATCTCCGGCGTCAGTTGAATCGGTCACCAGGACTCTGGCGGAGATATTATCAGGTCATTCAGCCATTGCATGGTTCAGTATTGTGGTGGAGAACCTGGCCGACGGGTACACGACCTTTGCCTCCATTGAAGGACAGGGGACCCGAACATGATAACCCTGCAGCAGCTGCAGGGTAAGCAAATACACGAGGATCCGTTCAGCTGCTGCGCTGATGCATGAATTTTTGTCATCTTTCCGAAACCAGCTATGTTAACGTATGGAATGTTATGAATGAGCTACTTTTCGAAATCGGTACCGAGGAAATTCCGGCAGGATACATCAGGCCCGCGCTTGCGTATCTTGAACAGGCTGCCGGAAAACATTTTGCCAGGCTCGACCTTGCCCATGGCAGGATCAGAACCATGGGCACTCCCCGCCGTCTGGCCCTGGTCGTCGATGATCTCCAAGACCGGCAGCCTGACAAGGTGGTTGAGCATAAGGGCCCGTCAAAAAAGGCCGGCCTGGACAGCAGCGGCAACCCCACAAAGGCGGCTGTCGGCTTTGCCGGCTCGCGGGGGATCGCCGTGGAAGACCTGAAGGTGGTAGAGACGCCCAAGGGTGAATACCTGGTCGCTGTTGAGGATGTCAGGGGGTGTGCGGCCCGTGAACTGCTGCCCGATGTTTTGCGGGACCTGGTCCTGGCAATGCCCTTTCCCAAGTCCATGCGCTGGGGCCGGGGTTCGATAACATTTGCCCGGCCCATACAGTGGCTGCTTGCCCTGTATGGTGGCGAAGTCGTCCCGTTTTCTCTTGAAGAGATATCAAGCGGCAGGACAACCCTGGGGCACAGGTTCATGGCCCCCGAGCCTGTTGCTGTAACAGGTTTTGACCAGTACCTGGATGCATTGAAGGAAAACAGGGTTGTCGTTGACCAGGAAGAGCGGCGCCAGATGGTCCTGGCGACAGTGAAAAAAGCGGTGCGGGAATACGGAAACCATCCCGGGGCAGAACCGGTGCTGGACCAGAGGCTTGTCGATACAGTGACAAATCTCGTGGAAATTCCATGGGGTGTCTGTGGTTCCTTTGACAGTAAATTCCTGGAACTTCCCCGGGAGGTCCTTGTTACTTCCATGCGTGAGCACCAGAAGTATTTCCCGGTTGTCGGGCCTGACGGGAAGCTGCTGCCGCTGTTTGTCGCGGTGAACAATACACGTATTGACGAACTCGCTCTTGCTGTGAGCGGACACCAGCGGGTCTTGCGGGCACGGCTTGAGGATGCCCTGTTTTTTTTCCGTGAGGACAAGAAAAAGGCACTTGGCGACCGGCAGCAGGACCTGGCTGGGATTGTTTTCCAGGACAGGCTTGGCTCAATGCTTGACAAGGCACAACGTATCGCTGCCCTGTCGAAGATCATTGCCGCTGATATTGTTCCGCAGAGCTGCGAAGACGCCGGGCGGGCCTCCATGCTTGCAAAATGCGACCTGCTCACCGAAATGGTGGGCGAATTTCCCTCTCTCCAGGGAATAATGGGCAGGGAGTACGCCCTTCTTGATGGAGAGAAACAGGAGGTTGCCCAGGCAATATACGAGCATTACAAGCCTGTCCGGGCAGGTGGTGAGCTGCCCGCTGGGATGCTGGGGGCGACGGTGGGGATGGCTGACAGGGCCGACACGCTGGCCGGCTGTTTCGCCATCGGTGAGAAGCCGACCGGCACGACTGATCCGTTCGGGCTGCGCCGCCTGACCCTCGGCCTGCTTCATATTATCCAGGGGCATGGTCTGCATGTCTCCCTTGTGAAGATAATCCGGAGCGCCCTGTACGGATATGAAGGTGTGGTGGATATACCCGCTGATACGTTTGATCAGCTGATGCAGTTTATCCGGCTTCGTTTTGAAAATGACGTGGTTGCGTCCGGGATCAGGCAGGAAACCGTTCTTGCCGCAACCTCAGTGGGTTTTGACGATGTGGTTGACTGCCGCGCCAGGATACAGGCTCTTGCCGACATCAGCAGTCATGAACACTTTGACGTGCTGGCAGGATCGTTCAAGCGGATCAGTAATATCGTCAAGGGCCATGACGGGACCGGTGTAAACGAGCAGCTTTTACGGGAAGATGCGGAAAAGGATCTGTATGCGACCCTGACAGCCGTGCATGCAAAGACCAGGCCGCTTGTCGAAAAAGGCCGGTATGCCGCTGCTCTTGAAGTCATGCTCGAGATGAAAGAGCCGGTGGACCGTTTTTTTGATGATGTCATGGTCATGACCGACGACGCGGCTGTCCGTCAAAACCGTTTGAACCTGCTGAGTGCGCTGGGTGAACTGGTCCTCCAGGTTGGAGATATCTCCAGGATGCACCGGGAAGGCGCTGCCTGAGCATAACGCTTCCATTTTATACGGAATGTGTTTCTTGCCTGGTTGCTTAACTCTCCGTATTCACACGAAAAATTGGTATTCTGTGCCGTGTTTTTCTTGACGGATTCCGCAACGGATGTTATTTATTCATGTTGAGCTGAGCGCGAGAGTGGCGGAACTGGTAGACGCACTGGACTTAGGATCCAGCGCACCGAGTGCATGGGGGTTCAACTCCCCCCTCTCGCACCAGTATCAATACGCTGTAAGTCCGGATTTGAATTGTATATACTATAAAATATCCGCCCCTGGAGGCGGAAAAAGCAAAAAGGAACCATGTCAATGGATGTTGTAGTTGAAAATATTGGTGAGTTGACCCGAAAGCTGTCCATTACCCTGCCCCGGGAAGAGGTAAGCAGGGAACTGGACAAGACCTATAAGAAGCTGAACCGGGAGGTAAACCTCAAGGGGTTTCGCCGCGGCAAGGTGCCGGTATCGGTCCTGAAGAAAAAATTCAAGGACCAGGTGGAGGCGGAAGTCGGCGAACAGCTTGTCCAGGCAACCTATTTTGATGCCGTGGAAAAGGAGGCCCTGGATCCGGTTGTCCATCCCGATATCAAGGAACAGAGTTTCAGGGAAGACGGCACCTTTGTGTACGTGGCAGAGGTCGATGTCAAGCCTGTTTTTGATCTGAAGGAGTACAAGGGCCTGGAGGTTGAACGGCCGAATACGGAAATTACGGACGCGGAGATTGATGCGAAGATTGAGAGCCTTCGCAGGGAACATGCGGCTCTGAAGACCGCTGATGATGCGTATGCCATCCGGAAAGATGACGTGGCAATAGTTGATTTTCAGGGGTTTCACAATGACAAGGCCATGAAGGAGGTCCACAATGAGGATTACTCGGTGGATATCGGCTCCGGCAGCCTTGGCAAGGAGTTTGAAGAAAAGCTCATCGGCCTGAGAAAAGGGGACAAGACGCTCTATGAGGTTGAATTCCCCGCTGATTATCCGAATCCTGTTCTGGCAGGGAAAAAGGTGGAGTTCAAGGTTGACGTAAAGAGTGTGAAACAGCGCCTGAAACCGGAGCTGGACGATGAATTCGCCAAAGACATTGACGAGGCATACCAGACAGTCAAGGATTTGCGGGAGGGACTCCGCACTCAGTTGCAGCAGGAGAAGGAAGCTGCGCTTGAAGGGGACCTTGATGACCGCATAATGCATAAACTCCTTGAGAGTAACCAGCTGGAAGTCCCTGAGCGGCTGGTACGGTACGAAATCGAGGAGATGATCAAGCAGACCGAGGCAAGCCTGCAGAAAAGCGGCCTGGATCTTGAGTCGGCAGGCATCGACCGGGCAGAGCTTGCGGACAGGAATCGCGACGCGGCCGAGAAACGGGTCCGCGGCGATTTTCTCCTGAAGAAAATTGCCGAGGTGGAAGACATCAAGATTGAAGATGAAGATATTGAAAGGGGATATAAGCGGATCGCGGACCAGTACAACATGACCGTTGCCGAGGTGAAGCAGTTCTTCCAGAGACAGGATGAGATCCTGCCCTTTATCAACGAACTGCTCAACGAAAAGATCCTTCAGTTTCTCCGCCGGGAGGCAAAACTCATTGAGCCGGCCGCAGCCGGCCAGGAAAAAGAAGAGGCGCCGGAAGAAAAATAATCTCCGGGACGGGTTTTCGTGGTATATATTCCCACAGGTATTATTGTATTCAGGTGATATAAAGTAATGAGATGGCGGAAACGGAGTTGAGACTATGAATTTAGTTCCCATGGTTGTTGAACAGAGCCCCAGGGGAGAACGGGCTTTTGATATATACTCAAGGCTTCTGAAGGAGCGGATAATCTTCCTGGGATCGGCTGTCAATGATGACATTGCAAGTCTTGTCATTGCGCAGCTGCTCTTTCTCGAGGCCGATGATGCAGACAAGGACATTACTTTTTACATCAACTCTCCCGGCGGTTCCGTAACGGCCGGCCTGGCAATATATGATACCATGCAGTACGTGCGCTGTGATGTGGCGACCCTGTGCATGGGTCAGGCCGCATCCATGGGGGCGCTTCTGCTCGCTGCCGGCACGACTGGGAAAAGGTTTACCCTGCCCAATGCGCGGATTATGATACACCAGCCCATGGGGGGCTTCCAGGGCCAGGCAACGGATGTTGATATCCATGCCCGGGAAATCCTCCGCATGAGGTCTGATCTGAATAAAATTCTTGCCAGGCATACCGGCAGGACAGTTAAAAAAGTACAGGCCGATACCGAGCGCGACTACTTCATGAACGCCGGTGAAGCCCTGAAATACGGGATCGTGGACCAGGTCTTGACCAGTCGGGAAGAAACAGATAAAGAGAAGAAAAAATGAGCGACGATTTAACAAAAGATCATTCCATTTCCTGCACCTGTTCGTTTTGCGGGAAAAACCAGGATGAGGTGGGGAAGCTCATTGCCGGGCCCAATGTCTATATCTGTGATGAATGTATAGATCTCTGCAATGAGATTGTTCAGGATTCGGTTGACCTGGAGAAACAGGATGCCGGGACTCTGGACGTTCTCAAGCCCAAGGAAATCAACGACCATCTCAACGAGTATGTGATCGGCCAGGAATTTGCCAAGAAGGTCCTTTCCGTGGCGGTCCACAACCATTACAAGCGTATTGAGTCCCAGTTGACAGGCAGGGCGGGTGATGTCGAGCTGCAGAAAAGCAATATTATTCTCATCGGCCCCACGGGAAGCGGCAAGACACTGATGGCCCAGACCCTGGCCCGGATCCTCAACGTTCCCTTTACCATTGCAGATGCCACCACCCTCACCGAGGCGGGGTATGTGGGGGAGGATGTGGAGAACATCCTGGTCAACCTGCTGCAGGCGGCTGATTATGATATCGAGATGGCCGAAAAGGGGATTATCTATATCGATGAAATCGATAAAATTGCCCGTAAATCCGACAGTCCTTCCCTGACCCGGGACGTATCGGGGGAGGGCGTCCAGCAGGCCCTGCTGAAGATTATCGAGGGCACTGTTGCCTCCGTTCCTCCCAAGGGAGGGCGCAAACATCCCCAGCAGGAGCTTGTCCGCATTAATACTTCCAATATCCTATTTGTCTGCGGAGGCGCCTTTGTGGGACTGGACTCGGTCATCAAGCGGCGGACCGGCACCAAAACCATTGGTTTCGGGGCCGAGGTTGTCGCTGATCCGAAACGTGATTTCGGTGAGATTATAACCGATATCCAACCGGAAGACCTGTTGAAGTTCGGGCTGATTCCGGAACTCGTCGGCCGGCTGCCTGTTATCGCGACAATGTCAGAGCTGCAGGAGGAGGACCTTGTCCGCATTCTCCAGGAACCGAAGAACGCCCTGACAAAGCAGTACCGGAAACTGTTTGAGCTTGAAGGCATTACCCTCAGGTTCACTTCAGGCGCCCTGCAGTCAATCGCGGCCAAGGCGCTGAAAAGGAAGTCAGGAGCCAGGGGACTGCGCTCTGTCCTGGAAGAGGCCATGCTTGATGTGATGTTTGAAATCCCGTCGGAAGAAAATGCAACCGAATGTGTTATTAACGAGCAGGTGATTGTCAATGGTGAGTACCCGGTTATCCTGTATGAGAACACGGAAAGAAAGAAAAGCGCCTGAAAGACAATATGAGTGAACGTGAGCAAGAATTGTATCCCCTGATGCCCCTCAGGGACATCGTGGTGTTCCCCGGCATGGTGGCCCCCCTTGTGGTGGGCCGCGCAAAGTCCATTGCTGCCCTCGAGGAGGCAATGGAAAACCGGCTGCCCATCTTTCTCGTCAGCCAGAAGGAGGTCGGCATTGAAGATCCCGAGGAAGAGCATCTGTACAGAACCGGGACCCTTGCCGCGGTTATGCAGCTGTTGCGCCTGCCCGATGGAACAATAAAGGCCCTGGTCGAGGGAAAGCGCCGCGCCCGGATAACCAGTTTCCAGTCCGGGGATGTCTTTTTTTCCGCTGCTGTTGAAGCACAGCCTGACAGGGATGCGGAAGGTCATGAGGTAGAGGCCTTCACCCGTGAACTGAGGCGGCTGTTTGAAGAGTATTCACAGATAAACAAGAAAATTCCCAAGGAGGTCCTTGCCTCGATTGCCGGGATCTCAAACCCGTCCCGCCTTGCCGATACGGTTTCATCACATATACCGCTCAGGACCCGTGAAAAACAGGAAATCCTGGAGGCTGTTTCCCTGCCGGACAGGATATCCCTGATCCTGGAGGCCATTTACCGGGAGATCGAGCTTGCAGAGCTAGAAAAGAATATTCAGGCCAAGGTCAAGAAAAAGATGGGTACCACCCAGCGCAACTATTACCTTGGCGAAAAGGTAAAGGCCATCCAGGAGGAGATGGGCCAGGGTGAAGGCGGGGATGACATTGCCGAACTCGAGGAGGCCATCGCAAAGAAGAAGCTTCCCGATGATGTCCGTGAGAAGGTAAGCAAAGAGTTGAAAAAACTCCGCCAGATGCCGCCCATGTCAGCGGAGACAACGGTTGTCCGCAACTATATTGATGCGATTATTACCCTGCCCTGGTCGGAGAAAAGCGAATCGGAAATTGATATTGATGTGGCCGAGAGAATCCTTGATGAGGACCATTACGGCCTGAAAAAACCAAAAGAAAGGATTCTTGAGTACCTGGCTGTCCAGGCGCAGGTTGAGAAGATCAAGGGACCCCTTCTCTGCCTGGTCGGCCCCCCCGGCGTCGGCAAGACCTCTGTCTGCAGGTCAATCGCCCGGGCAATGGGGCGGAAATTCATCAGGCTCTCCCTGGGAGGAGTGCGCGACGAGGCCGAAATCAGGGGGCACCGGCGTACCTATATAGGGGCCATGCCCGGCAAGATTATCCATTCCATGCAGAAGGCCGGGGTGATAAACCCTGTTTTCTGCCTTGACGAGGTGGACAAGATGAGCATGGATTTCCGGGGCGACCCGTCCTCCGCTCTCCTTGAAGTCCTGGACCCGGAGCAGAATTTCGCCTTTAACGACCATTACCTTGACCTGGATTACGACCTGTCAGAAGTGTTCTTTATTACCACGGCCAACAATCTGCATGCCATTCCCCTGCCGCTGCAGGACAGGATGGAGATCATAAAGCTGAGCGGCTACACGGAAGAAGAAAAACTGAAAATTGCCGATGGTTTCCTGGTCCCCAAGCAGTTGGAGGCGAATGGATTCGGGAAGGGAGACATTCATTTCAGCGACCAGGCCATCCTTGAAATTGTCCGGCTGTACACCCGTGAAGCAGGGGTCAGAAACCTGGAAAGGACCATCGCCTCAATATGCCGTAAAGTGGCCCGGGACCGTCTGAAGAAGAAAAACAGAAAGAAAACCTACCGTCTGTCCAGGCAGTCTGTGCCACGCTACCTCGGGGTGGCGAAGTACCGCTACGGGCTTGCTGAAGAACAGGACGCGATAGGTCTTGCCACCGGCCTCGCCTGGACTGAGGTGGGAGGCGAGCTCCTGCAGATCGAGTCCACCATCATGACAGGTTCAGGCAAGATGACCGTAACCGGCAAACTCGGCGACGTTATGCAGGAATCCGCCCAGGCCGCCATGTCGTATGTCCGCTCCAGGGCAATGCGTCTTGGCCTGGAGCCCGAGTTTTACCAGAAGATTGACGTGCATGTTCATGTTCCCGAAGGCGCCATTCCCAAGGACGGCCCCTCGGCCGGAATAACCATGGCGACCAGCATCATTTCAGCCCTGTTGAAAATACCTGTCAACCGGCAGATTGCCATGACCGGGGAAATAACTCTGCGGGGAAGGGTACTTCCCATCGGCGGCCTGACCGAGAAACTGTTGGCAGCCAAAAGGGGAAATATTACCCATGTTCTTCTTCCTGAAGAAAATAAACGGGACCTGAAAGAGGTGCCGCAGAGGATTCTTGGCAGTCTCACCGTTGCACTGGTGGGCCATGTTGACGCGGTTCTTGAAAAGGCCCTCCTGGTCCAGGAGGGCGAGGTTCTCTTTAAAGACGTCCCCCTCGAATCGATCTACAGTGATATTGCCGTGTCATCGCACAATACACCGGCTCACTAATACGACCCGGTGATGCCGGGTGGACTTTGACGTGAAGCACCTTTTTTACTTGACTGAGACAGGTTATCCTGATAAATACCACTACATTCCATGGGGCGGGTAGCTCAGTTGGGAGAGCACCGGCCTTACAAGCCGGGGGTCACAGGTTCGAGCCCTGTTCCGCCCACCAACACTTTGGGGTCGTAGCTCAGTTTGGTTAGAGCGCCGGCCTGTCACGCCGGAGGTCGCGAGTTCGAGTCTCGTCGGCCCCGCCAGAGTATCAAGGGTTTAAGTCATTATTGACTTAAACCCTTTTTTATTGGTGAGCCTGGAAGTGAGCTTTTTTATTTTCAATCGAAAACCTGTATGGTGTTGCTTCTCACATTAACCCATCTTCGTGATGACGAATTATAAAATCATGTAATATCAACTGGTTGCCCCTGCGACCCCTGTTGTTATGGCACTACATCTTTCATTTTGTTTCATTTTGTCGTTTTGGTCGCCTTGCCGGGATGACTCTTTACCCCCAGGGCTGCAAATATCTCCTGCTGGTTTGGCTCTGGACGGGTGCTTTTCCTGACATGAACAGTGGTGCCATTTTTACATTGCATGGATACGGTCACCCGGCTCTGGGTCGAGAGTGTTTTTCGCAAACTTGACCAGCTGCTGTGATTTTCCACCTGTTTTAATCGAAAACGAATC
>JAJRVA010000009.1 GCA_024277485.1 Deltaproteobacteria bacterium
AAGGTATAGCCTGCCTTGGTAAGTGAGCCTGTGTTACCAAGCACGGTGACGGTATCACCGATGTTATAGACATTGGCATCAGTTGGCGGGGCTCCTGCGTCATTGGTATTGCCGTTATAGGGGACTGAGTAATCAATGGCAGTCCACTGGGCATAGAGCGTGACATCGGCACTGCCCATGGTAAAGGTGTCGCCCGGGTTGTAGGTAGTGCCTGAGCCGTCCGCAGTCGTGTTCCATCCCGCAAAGGTATAGCCTGTCTTGGCGAGTGAGCCTGTGTTACCAAGCACGGTGACGGTATCACCGTCGTAATATATGTTCGTGTCGGCAGGCGGAGTGCCGCTGTCAGCAGTATTACCCTCATAAGTGACGCTATTTGTTGGTTCAACAACGACATAGTATGACAAGCTGGGGATACCATTCACATAAACAGTGATCCAGGCCGGCCCGGCAGGAAAGCCGCTGTACGGCTTTCCTGTGTATGTGGTAGCAGAAAAACTTTGCGGCTTTAGCCATGCGCTCTGTTCATTCGCTACGTTTCTGATTTGGACCAGGGGATAGTTGGTCGCGGAATTGTTGAATCCACCTGAAGAAGCTTCCGTGTAGCCTGTCCCACGGAAACCAGCACCAGTGATGATAAAAGGTATTTCAAGTTTGAAAGGTGATGATGCCGATGTGATAGTGGGGCGCCATGCACTGCTATAGCCGAGACCAGTGTCAAACAGTTCTGAACTTGCAAGGGGTCCTTCTGCTCCACCTGCGACCAGGACTCTTCCATTTTGCAGAAAGGTCATGCTGAAATAGACCCGAGCCGCGTTCATGGAGCCTGCTGAAATCCATGTGTTCGTTGCTGCATTATACTGTTCAGCGCTGGCAAGGACCCCTGACCCATATCCACCTGCAACCAATACATTTCCATTTTGAAGGAGGGTGGTGCTGTGACCATATCGTCCATTAGAAAGCGGACCTGCTGCGGACCATGAGTCTGTGCCTGGATTATAGAGTTCGGCGCTGGCAAGGACCCCTGACCTATATCCACCTGCAACCAGGATCGTCCCGTTGTTGAGAAGGACGGCACCGTGTAATGTTCTGGCAGCGGACATGGATGCCGCCGCAGACCATGTTTGGGAAACAGGGTTATATATTTCACAAGATGAATAAAATGGACTGGCGTTACCACCCGCGACAAAGACTCTGCCATCCGGCAGAAGAGTCGCGGTATGGTTTATCCGTGCCGTTGCCATGCTGTCGACAACAGACCAGGTTCCGGTTTCAGGGTCATACAACTCGGCGTCGGTTAGATATCCAGTACCTTCTCCTCCTGCCACCAGCACCTTGCCATCAGGGAGGAGAGTGGCACTGTGAAGCAGACGGGCGGAGTTCATTGAGCCTGTCGATGTCCAGGTTTTAGTGCCGGGATTATATAACTCGGCACTGGATAAAATTTTACCGGCATTGTCCCTGCCGCCCGCCACTAAAACATTGCCGTTTGACAGCAGAGTGGTGCTGGGATAACGTCGTTCAATAGACATTGAACCGGTCGAGCTCCATGAATCGCTTACTGCATTATAAAGTTCGGCACTACTGAGTTCGACAGTTCCATTGTTCCCACCCACTATTAAAACGTTGCCGCTGGGTAGTAGGATTGAGGAATGGAATTGTCTGACTGTAGCCAGAGAGGCGCCGACAGACCAGGAGCTGGTGCCTGGGTCATACAGCTCGGCGCTGGCAACTGGACCTCCTGATGCCCCCCCCCCTCCAGCAACCAGAATCCTGCCGTCAGGGAGCAGGGTGGCCGTATGTCCCTGTCGGGCTGTAACCAGGTTCCCAGCCGAGGACCAGGTATTTGTGCCGGGATCGTACATTTCTGTGCTGTCAAGAAAGCCGGAACCGAGTCCCCCTGTGACCAGCACCTTTCCGCTGGGCAACAGCGTGGCACTGTGCAGTGAACGTGTTGCCGGCATGGAAGATGCAGCAGACAAGGCATTGGTGGCAGGGTCGTATAGTTCGACTGTTGCAAGGTAACTGCTGCCGGTATAACCGCCGACGAACAGGACTTTACCATCGGTCAGCAGGGTGGCCGAGTGGTTATATCTGGCCGTTGCCAAAGAGTTTACCTTTGACCATTTATTGGTGACTGGATCGTAGAGCTCAAGACCCGCCAGGGCGACGCTTCCCGTATAGCCGCCGGCAACAAGAACCTTGCCGTCAGGGAGGAGCGATGCTGTATGCAGGTATCGCAGTTCGGTCATGGAGTCGGCACTAGTCCAGGATTCTGTGGCGGGATCATAGATTTCGGCGGTGGAAATGGTGGTATACGAAGCATCCCAGCCGCCCGCAACCAGTACCCTGCCGTCAGCCAGCAGAGTGGTACTGGGTTGGGCCCGTGGCGCGGACATGGAGCCTGTAGCCGACCAGGTATTGGTAGTGGGATCGTAGAGTAAAGCACTGGCAAGAACAGTATCGCCGGTATATCCACCTGCAACCAAAACTTTACCGTTAGGCAGGACAGCTGCGGCGTGATACGATCGAGCAGGATTCAGGGTGCCGGCGGTGGACCAGGTATTGTTACCCGGGTCATACAATTCGTTAGATGCCGGGCCTGTTATTAGGATTTTTCCGTTTGGCAGGAGGTGAGAACTATGTTGCCAGTGAGCTCCAGCCATTGATTGTGCTGCTGACCACCCCGCAGCCTGGGCGATTGTGCTCAGCAGAACCACAAATATACTGCTCAGCAGGAAAAAGAAAAAACAGCGGAATCTTGTGACGTTTTGCAGGATCATCATGTCTTCTTCCTCAAAGATAAAAAACGGGTTATCCTTTTTCCATAAGGCAACCAGGCTGTCTCGAAAGGCCCGTGGCTTTCCGTGCCTGTACTCGGCAGGCTTGGCTTTGTCTTGTCGCCAGGATACCGGTACAACAGAAGGTGTCCGCGGTAGTGCACTGATCATGCAGGCAGCTTTTTTCCGGGTCACGTGTTGTTGCCGGAACCATACTTCTGTATACAGGAAGGAGGCTTACAGATAGGTTACAGATTTGATTTTTTTCGGTTTCGGGAGAAAAATTTATATGGGAATTTTTTCAGGGAACAGGCAGGTCAACCTTGTGATTTTCCCCGGCGCAGGGCACGGTGAATCGATTCCGTTGCCGGGGAGGGGACAGTGTGCAGGGCGGCCGAGAGGTTGTTCCGGCAGCGTTCGTAGACCGCTAATCCCTCGGCTGTCCGGCCCCGGGCCAGGTGACACTTCATCAGCCCCCGGTACAGTCTCTCCGCGGTCTCGTCAACCTCCAGGCCGCGCAGGTACAGGGCGACGGCCCCGGCATGGGCGCCGCGTTTTTCCAGGTGCCCGGCCACCATCCCGATGGTGTGCAGAAATCTGCTCCTGAGTCGTGCCCGGGTGGGATAGGCCCAGGGACATTCATCTTCGTTGCCCAGGAAATCGCCCCTGTACAGGCCCAGCAGCTTTTCCGTCAGGCGGGTGATTGTATCCGCATCCGGCCTGTCGGCCGCAAGAGATTTCTCTATCTCCGTGAAGAGGCTGTCGATCGCCCAGACATCTACCCAGCAATACCGTCTGTCCAGCGACAGCCGCATCTCGCTCAGTTTCAGGGCCTCGTCGTATCCGACGATCTTGCGGAGACGGTGCAGGGTCGTCACCAGGGCCTGTCTCGCCCGGTCACCGTCGGCCTCGGGCCAGAGGAGGTTTTCAAGACGTCCTGCACCCACCTGGCTGCCGCCCAGGGCGATCAGGGCCTTCAGCATATTCAGCGGTTTGAGCGGCGGCTTGCCGCTAAAACGAAGGGGCGTCCCGTCAATGACCGCTTCAAATCTTCCCATGGTGCGAATCTCCACCCGCCAGGGCCAGTTTGCGACCTCAAGGGAGGAACTCTCCGGATACAGGCCCCTCTTCCGGATGATATCCCGGACAAAATCAACCTCTATTCCCGACCTGAGGGCCTCGGTGTACAGGTCCCGCATAAACAGCGTCTGCCAGCCCGCAAAGTTGACAAGGCCCCGGTCCTTCTGGATGGCAAGGGCGGTGCGCAAGGCCTTCTCAGCGTCGCCCTGTCTGCCTGTTTTCAGGCTGAAATACGCCTTGTTCAGAGAAGACAGCAGGAGCAGCAGGTGGCTCTCCATCCCGTGTCCGATTTCCCCGGCTCTGCTGTTGTATTCTTCCGCTTTTTCCGCGTCGCCCGCCTCAAAATATATCTGAGCCGCTGTTATGGCGGTCAGCCCTTCGGGTAACGGGGTTCCCGTGTCCAGGATGTAGCGTTGCGCTTCCTCTATGTATTGAAGCGCATGCTCCCGGTCACTATTTTGAAAAGCGTGCAGGCTGCTCAGGTAGTAGAAATGGCCGATGTCAAGGGAGCGCCGACTGTTTAAGATCGGTCTCATCCGGTACAGCAGGACGGCGGCTTTTTCACGGTCGTCGATGGCCAGCATCGCGTAGACCCCCTGGGCCAGCAGCCAGTTGTCGATGAGATGGACCCCGCTTCTTTCCGCCTCGGCAAGCCCCTGTTCCATGGCCTCCATGCACTCCTCGTGCTCGGCGGCATGCCACCTGTGGACCGCTTCCTGTATCTTGACGACCATGAAGGGAAGCGGCGAGATGTTGTCTGATTTCATCAGCTCAACCAGGATGTTGATCACAGTGCTGCACTGCAGAAAATCACCTGTCCAGAAGAGGTAATGCGAGAGATAGCCGCCCATCAAAAGACGGAGATTGATGTTCAGGTCGGAGCGGAGCAGCTCAAAGAGCCGCCCTCCCAGGCGTTTCAGGTCGGGATGATGGGGCTGCCTGAACATCAGGGCGGAAAACAGGGCCAAAACGGCCTGCCCCTCGATTTTTCCGGGAGAGCCGAATTTTCTGTTCCTTATCAGGGTGTCGAGCTCCGTGATCCACGGATCCATCTGTTTGAAATCGCCCCATTCCGTCAGAATCGTTTCAAGCGTACAGGATATGGAGAGAATGATCCCCGTGGTCTCGTTCCTTTTCCTGAAATGGTCATGGGCCCGGATAAAGAAATTTCTGCTTTTGCGGGGATCAAAGGGGAGGCAGCATTGCCCGTACTGGAAGAGAAACCACGGGTCGGCGTCGAGGAGCGGCGGCGGAAGGGCCTGCAACCATTTTTCCACAACCTTCAACCTGCCCTGGAAAAGGAATGCCTGAGCATGTTCACGAATGAAACCCGCCAGGGCGGGGGGATCGTTGCATTTGACGTACAGTAGGAAGGCGTCTTCAGGTTGCCCCCGCTCAACAAGTAGGGCGGCGGCCCGGCGGTAGAGTTCCGTTGACTGGCCGGCCGTGAATTCCTCCTCTGCCCGTGAAAGAAGAAATTCCCTGAACAGCGGATGAAATCGATAGGATGTGCCGGGCAGGGCCTTTTTTTCGATAAAACTGTTCGTGCCGGCCATATCAGCGAGAACCTGCTCGGTCCGGGCAAAGCCGGTCAGCTTTTGCGCATCCGCCGGGGTGAATGGTGGCAGACAGGAAATTGTGAGGAGAAAGGTTTGAATGTCCGGCTCCAGTTTATTGAAAATTTCACCGGCAAAATAGTTGAAAAAAAATTCCCGGGCCATTGCCTTGTGTTCCGGCGGCGCCGCGCGGTCGGGGTAATCATACTCAAGCATCAGGACAAACCCGGCGGTCCACCCTCCGCTGTACTCCAGCAGCATCGGGACGGAGTCAAGGATTGATTTCCGGTCTGTGTGCAACCGGGCAATACCCCTGGCTTCCTCCGGGGTCAAACACAGTTCCCCGGGTTGAACGTTTATGATTGTTTTGTGCATCAGGAGTCGGCTCATTGCGGGAGGCGGGGCGGACCTGCTCAGGACGAGGATATTCAGGCCAGGCGGCGCCTGTTCCATGCCGGCCCTGATGAGTTCGTGCAGCGCGGAGTCCGGGGAGAGTTCATGGTAGTCGTCCAGGACAAGCACAAACGGTTTTTTTATACGCTTGAACAATGCCCGGAAATATTGAATGGCATAGCAGGGAAGGTTCATGAAATGTTCGGGCGACAAGGCGGGCAGGTCGGTTGTCCCGGCATGATCCCCCCGGCTGACCGCTTCCGTCATGTAGAGGAAAAAACCAGCGGGATCGTTGTCTGTTCCGTCGATCTGGTACCAGGCTGAAGGTATTGCGTTTGCTTCGACATAATCGGCGGCCAGGGTCGTCTTGCCGGAACCGGGCAGGCCGGATACCCAGATCACCGGTTGGCTGCGGGCCCGGTCAAGCAGGTTGAAGAGACGGGTCCTGTGGAGCACGGAACTCAGGCGGGGAGGTGAAACCTTGACGAGCGTGTTTTTTTTCTGTTGCATAACGCGGACCCGGGCCCATAGTTGGCCGATCCCTGGTACGATAATATTTCTGTTCCTGTCATTATAAATGTTGAATGGTCAACAGTTCGGATCATAGAGCACGTTTCTATATGATATGAAAACTCGGTGCTTTCTCCCAGCCCTTGCTGACCCTGCGAGGTCAGGCTCCCTTCCCCGTCAACGGATCAGTGACAATGCGATTTTGCCAGCCCGTCCGGCTACCCCGGGCTGGCCTAACTTTGCCCTGACTTTGTTGAATTCCTGTTGTATTTTCTGGCGGTTATGGTCATCCTCGATGATTCGGGCCAGCTCACGGGCAATATTTTCCGGTGTGACCTCATCCTGCAGAAGTTCCGGGATCACAGTTTTTCCGGCGATCAGGTTGACCAGTGAGAACCATTTTATTTTTCGTACCAGCAAACGGCCCAGAAAATATGTCCGGGCGGAC
>JAJRVA010000010.1 GCA_024277485.1 Deltaproteobacteria bacterium
GTGCTGAATCGCATGAAACCCAGCCAGGTGGCCGTCCTGACCTTGATGATCCTGGACAACACTCCCCTGGGCAGGCAGTATGCAGCCGGTACATTCCGGCTTCCGGAACAGGAGGAACTTGTCCTGGAACTCCGCACCCTGATTATGAATCTTGACCTGGAAAAAGCCCTGTTTCACGCCAATCATGCGTCCAACTACCTTTCCCTTGCCGGAAAGCTGCCCTGGGACAGGGAAAGGCTTATCGCCCAGGTTGACCAGGCGCTGAACGGGGAAACCCCACTGAAACCTGAACGGTTCAGGGGCCTGTAACAGGAGCGTGCACATGACGGAACCACCAGGCAGGACCGACCTGAAAAACCTGAGCCAGGAACAGCTGGTGGAGTTAGCGGAATCTTTAGGGCAGCCTGCTTTCAGGGGCCGGCAGATTCTTTCCTGGCTGTACCGTCCCGGCATACCCGAATTCTCACAGATGACCGATCTGGCCAAGGAATTCCGTGCCATCCTGGCTGACAGGGCTGTAATCAGCAGATTTGCAGAACCCCGGTATGAGGTTTCTGCTGACGGGACGGTCAAATTCGGTTTCAGGCTTGATGACATGCAGGTGATCGAGTCTGTCCTGATACCGGAGGAGGACCGGAATACCCTCTGCGTATCCTCGCAGGTGGGCTGTGCCATGGGATGTTCATTTTGTCTTACCGGCAAAATGGGTTTTGCCCGCAATCTCACTCCTGCCGAAATAGTCAACCAGGTGTGCGCCGTGCGCGACTGGATGGCTGCAAATGATCAGGGCAAACTGTCCAACCTTGTCTTCATGGGCATGGGAGAACCCTTGGCCAACCTTGAGAACCTGCTGACGGCCCTGGCCATCATAACGGAACAGAGGGGACTTGATTTCGCGAGCAGGCGGATAACCGTGTCCACCTGCGGCCTGGTTCCCCAGATGCTTGAGCTTGGCGGAAAAAGTGACGTCAACCTCGCCGTGTCCTTGCATGCCGTGGATGATGCAACGCGGGACAGGCTTATGCCGATAAACAAAAAATATCCCATCCAGGCCCTGCTGGAGGCCTGCCGGAACTTCAACATGAAGAAAAGACAGCGGATCATGTTTGAATATACCCTGCTTGCAGGGATGAATGATTCCGACGCGGCAGCGGCAAAGCTTGCCGACCTGTTACACGATATCCCCTGCAAGATAAATCTTCTGGCCATGAATGCAACAGACGAGAATGCGTACCGCAGCCCGGACAGGGATAGAATTCTGCGCTTCCAGGCAATTCTCAGGAACAGGGGGTATTCGGTCTTTATACGTCAGAGCCGGGGCCAGGACATTTCAGCGGCCTGCGGGCAGCTTGCCGGAACCATGAAGAATGACTGTACAAAACGCGGCGGGCAGTAAATGATAGTGTACGGGAGAAAGGCAGGTGTTTCTCCTACCGGATCCTGCTGCGGATTCCGGCAAGGGTAACTGCCAGGGCACGGATTTCCTTCGGTCCCTGCGGTGCGATGATGACATCGTCCTCTCCCCGGCTGATTCTTGCAATATCTTTCTGCAGCTTTTTAATGGGTTGTGATACAAGGCGGGCCAGCACAAAAAATACAACAAAAATGACTGCCCAGGCAGCACCGAACACGGGGACGGCCGAGTTCACAAGTTCGGCGGAGGCGCCTTTGACAATGCCGGAAGTGTAGAGATATCCCAGAGCACCGCTTATACCGATAAATGCCGCCAGGAACCCGACAATAAAATAAAAAAGCACTGCTTTTCCGTTTGAACGGGTGCTGCTCTCCTGCTTCCGGCTGTCAGATTCAACGGAACCGCTTTCTGCCTGCTGTTCATCAGGCAGACTTGACGTCTCCATTTCCTTGAGCAGATCAATGGTGCCTGAATCGTCAAAAGAGGGACGCGGTGACAGACCTGAAGAGATAAGAGGCCGGGTCGTGTCTGATTTGTTGACAATAATTATATGGCCGCATGCCTTGCACGTAAAACGTGCCCGATTGCCCCTGATACGGGATTCGTCAATATTATATTTTTTTGCACAGTCTTCGCAGATAATCAGCATCTGATTGCTACTCCACGGGTCTTTGAAAATTTTGTTAACATGAACAGGATGTAATAGTCATATACCGTAGATTATCACTTCAGAGGATGGCAGGTCAATTAAAAACAGGGATGGTATTAATAGTTTATCTGGCGGCGCAGGTAGAGTCGGTAATAGTGCTTGTCCTGGGGGCAGGTTTTATTGAGGTATTCTATGTAATTAATATTATTTTCAATCGCAGTGACATAGAGATTCTGGTTTATGTTCCAGCGTTCCTTGAAGTGATACCGCATTGCCTCAACGATACCGTTGAATTCAATGTACAGTCGTTTGCGGATGACCTCTTTAAAAAAAGTGACCGTCTGATGGTAAATATCAATGGTCGATTCATACTCCTGTACACCGCCCTCCTTGAGCTCATCAAGCAGGAGCGGGAGGCGTTCAAGGTAGACCCTGTCCGCCATCTGGGCCACAATATCAGCTGTTCCCAGGACATATCCCATCATCTTTATTTCATCCGACTCAAAATCAAGGTGGCTGGGAGCGTTACTGAGTTTAGTGCACTGGATTATCTGGGCACACCTGTTACTCATTACTTCACTTCTGCCCACGGAGTTCAGGTACTCCCGGACAAACAGGATTGAACGTTCTTCGTGAAACTTGGTGTATTTGGCACCGGTTCCCTCCTGGTCAGAGGATTTCTGGATAAGTCCGGAATCATGAAAAAATGCCGCAATCACACCACATTCGATTATTTCCGGAGTAAAAACAACCCTTTTCTGAAGGGACAGGCCATGAATGAGCCGGAGCAGGGCCAGAGACACCGCCATGGTATGGTCCAGGTTATGATACGACGTATTGCTTGCCTGATACCCGGGGAACCGGCCACTGAAAATTTTTTCCGTGTTTTCAAAAGACAGATCCAGGAAGTCATAATCGAAATCATCCGCAATCAGGGAGATGATAAACTTGATCTCCTTGTAAATATCCTCCGGACAGCCGCAGGCAAGCTGCTGCTCCCTGACTATATTGGGATTCTTAAGGGCACCTGCTGAAGGCGCCCTGATGCCGGCGCTTTGTGAAATATCCTTGTAGCGGTTCTGGATAGCCTCCATAATCTCAGTAATCTCAAAAAACGCATCAACAATTTCAGGATCAAAGTGGCAACCTGATTCTTCACGAATCAACGTATAGATATCGTCTATTGCCCACGCCTGTTTATACACCCGTTTGTTGGCCAGGGCATCAAATACATCGGCCAGGGCAACTATCCTGGCTGAAAGGGGTATTTCGTCCCCTTTTTTCGGCTGTTTGTTTTTATCATGGAGGACAACACAACCTGAATAATGTCCAGGGTACCCCTTCCCATCCCATCGTTCATGATGATTCAGGGCAATCTCCTTGCACATCTGGTCCAGCTCTGAGGTCGTGGTTTCAAAGAGGTTGGCCCCGTAAATCGTATGCAGCTTGATCAGTTCAAACTCGTCTTTACCAAGCCTGCCCGGTTTTTTAAGAATTTCATCCGGTATGCCAATCTTTCCTACATCATGCAGCATTGCGGCCGGCCTGAGAAGGTCACTGAAATGCTTTACATAGGCCTCATCAAGATTTTTTGTTGCGGCCCATTGAATAAAAATTTCTGCTGCAATAGCACTGACCCGTTGAACGTGAGCTGCAGTCTCACCGGGATCCCGCAACTCAGCCATGCGGATCATCCGCAGAATGAGCTCCTGGTTCCATTGCCCCCGCTCTATTGCGGCTGCGGCAAAACCGGCAAATCGTGAAACATATCCCTTGATTCTCTCGGTAAACTCGGTCGGGGCATTCTGTTCATCCAGGGCGTTAATCAGTTCAAGGACGCCGACAAGCTTGTTGCCAAGCGTTTTCAGGGGAAGAGCAAAAACAGATCTGGTTTTGTACCCGGTCTTGCGGTCAAAAAAAGAATTAAAGGAAAAAGGAACATCGCCGGGAAGGTCGTACGCATCTGCAATTGTTACCTGATCTCCTGTTGCGGCGCAGTAGCCGACAATAGAACTCTTGTCAATGGGAATGGTATAGTACCGGTAATGCGAAGCGACAAGATTTGTTTTCAGGGAGATGGTGCTGGTCTGAACATAGTTGAATGTCAGGCCGGACTGGGTGGCCAGGAAAATGGTTCCTGCATCGGCATTGGCAAGCTTCCTGGCTTCCAGCAGGACGGTATCAAGAATGGAGTTGATGTCCTTGAGCTGCTGCAGATTGTCTATTGTTTCAAGGATATTTTTTTCTATATCAGGATGAATCATTGTTTATATCTTGCGGAGTTCTGCGAAACTCAGCTCCTGATTTTCTTCAGCAGCCAGGCCATGTTCCGGCCAAGTACTTTCATGGTTTCAACTCCCTCCAGATCCTGGGCTACTTCACCCTTCTCCCGTCCAACCCCGAAGTTCCAGTAGCTTGACCCGACAACGATCATCTGACCGATGGTAAAAAAATGATTGATGGAATCAAAAACATGAATGGCCCCGCCCCGCCGATGAGCGACAACCGCGGCGCCGACTTTTCTTTTGAACATATCACCGTTGGCCCGTGAGGTCATACCGGTCCGGTCAATCAGGGCTTTGGTCTCAGTACTTACATCTGCAAAGTACGTAGGAGATGCCAGGATTATACCGTCAGCCTCCTTCATCTTTTCAATGCAGTCATTTATACAGTCGGTATCTACCGCACACCGTTGATTCTTTTTTTCAAAGCACTGGTAACATGCTATACAGCCGTGCGGATGTTTTCCAGCTAACTGAATGAGTTCGGTCTCAATCCCTTCATTGTTCAGTTCATCAAAAACATAGTTTACCAGCCGGGCTGTATTGCCGTCTTTCCTCGCGCTTCCGTTAAATGCGATGACTTTCACGATTGCCCCTCTTTATTTGAAATTTCAATTTTCTGCCTTGTGGGACCTGTTGTAAAGAAAAATACATGAGCACTGAACATTCGTTTATCAGGCTTTCAGGCTGCTGTTCAAAACCTCCCCTGACAGCCTTCAGCCTAAACACCCGCAGCGTGTCTCATCATAACTCATCTTCTTCACTCATGACCGCCCGCGGCAGGCTGTCAATGTTTACCTTGCCGGCCTCTTCCACTCCACGATGCAGGGCCTGAATATTCATATCTCCCGTTCCCCTCGGTACCCTTGCCAGCAGGACCTTTTCCAGATTTTCCGTGGACACGATACCGGTCAGCATTCCCACCGTCCCCAACGCTACCATGTTGGCCACCATTTCCCGGCCTATTTCTTCGCGGGCAATTTCAGTAAATGGGACAGGAATAATCCTGCTGGTGGGAAACTGCTCCACCAGGGTACTGTCCACGACCAGCAGTCCATTGGGCTGAAGATCAAAAAAATATGCGTCACAGGCCGCCTGGTTCATGGCTAACAGGAGATCAAGTTTCATGGCCTTGGGATAGTCAATGGGCTGATCACTGATGACCACTTCGGCCTTGCTCTTCCCTCCCCTTGCCTCCGGGCCGTAACTCTGCGTCTGGCAGACATGTTTACCATTGTACACGCCTGCCGCCTCGGCAAAAATGACAGCTGCGGTAATGAGTCCCTGTCCCCCTGAACCGCTGAACCTGACTTCAAATCGGCTGCCGGGCCTGTGTTCTCCTTTCACGGTCAACGTGCATCCTCTTCGGCAAGTTTCCTGATTTTCTTGTACTCTTCCGTGGAAACAGGCAGTTCACGGTCAGTCAAGACACCTATGGTAATCTTTCCTTCCAGGTCCTTGCGGGACATTCCGGCCGCCTTGCGGACGGTTACGGAATTATCCCTGAAACTCTCCAACATGTCAACCGCCCCTCCAAGTTTATTGCGCCGCCCATACTGGACATGACAGTTGGAGATGACTTCTACTACGGCAAAGCCGCGTTTCTGGATGGCCTCTTCGATGAGCCTGTCCATCAGACCGGCATGATAGACGGTCGAACGGGCCACAAATGAGGCCCCGGCTGTAACAGCCAGCTCCGCGATGGAAAAGGCATGCTCAATATGACCGTACATGGACGTGGTTGTCCTGGCGCCGTACGGGGTTGTGGGAGAATACTGGCCGCCGGTCATGCCGTAGATCGAGTTGTTGACGATAATGGCGGTCAGGTTCAGATTGCGCCTCGCCGCGTGAATAAAATGATTGCCGCCGATCGCGGTCGCATCACCATCACCCATGATAGCCAGAACCGTCAGGGCGGGATTGGCCAGCTTGACACCGGTTGCAAAAGTAAGTGCCCTGCCGTGAGTTGTATGCAGGGTATTGAAATCAAGATACGTCGGCATCCTTCCGGTACAACCTATTCCCGAGGCAAGAACAACCTCGTCTTTTGACAGTTCAAGACGGATTATGGCCCGCAGGAGCGCCCCCATGACGATACCGATGCCGCAGCCGGGGCACCAGACATGGGGGAATTTTTTGTCGTGCCTTAAGTAATCCTGGCGCAGCGCTTTTGCCGGAATGGGCATGATTTTTCCTCTACAGTTTAATGAGGCTTTTAAAAATTTCAGTTGGCGTTATGATCTGGCCGTCTACCCGGTTGTATTTCACAATACGGCAGTCAAACTTGTTCACCCTGTGCACCTCCCTGCTGATCTGCCCCATGTTCATCTCCGGGACAAGCACTGCCCTGCATTCACTCAGGACCGGTGAAACGTTCCCGCGTGGGAACGGGAAAAGAGTAATCAGCTGCAGAAGCCCGGCCCTGACACCATGTTTCCTGGCGTCAAGGACCGCCCGCAGTGCTGAACGGGCAACCGAACCATACGCAATAACAGCCACCTCGGCATCATCCAGCATGAATTCCCTGGACATCTGAATTTCAGGGAATCCGCGCGTGATTTTCTGGGTCAGGCGAAGGTGAAACGCTTCTATTTCCTGCCCGTTCTGGGTCGGATAGCCATGTTTATCATGTATAAGTCCGGTGACATGGTGTCGGTAACCGTCCCCAAAGGATGTCATGGGAGGGACACCTCGGATATCACCCTCGTACGGCTCGTACCAGTCAGGAGGAACACTGGGTTTAATCCTGTCCATGACCCTGATCTCATCACGCGCCGGAAGGGTGATGCACTCCCGTGTATGTGCCACCACTTCATCAGAGAGCAGTATGACGGGCACCCGGTATTTTTCAGAGAGATTAAAGGCCTTGACGGTGATGGTAAAGCTGTCAGCCACGGTTGAAACAGCAAGGACAATGATCGGGTGGTCTCCATGGGTCCCCCACCTGGCCATCTGTACATCTCCCTGGGCCGGGCTGGTGGGCAGTCCGGTTGAAGGACCGCCCCGCATGACATTGACAATGACACAGGGAACCTCGGCACAGCAGGCAAAACCCAGGTTTTCCTGCATGAGTGAGAATCCGGGCCCGCTGGTCGCGGTCATAGATTTTGTGCCTGCAAGCGATGCGCCTATCACCGCCCCGATACTGGCAATTTCATCCTCCATCTGAATAAAGGTTCCGCCTACAGCGGGAAGCCTGCGTGACAGAAGTTCGGCGATTTCCGATGCAGGTGTTATCGGGTAACCGGCAAAAAAACGGCAGCCGGCGGCAATGGCCCCGTGCACAACCGCTTCATTGCCCTGGAGAAGAAGACGCTCATTGGGCCCATTACTCATCAGTCTTTCTCCTTTTTGGCATGCGCTCTTCAACCGTTATGGCGAAATCAGGACAGTGAATCTCACAGAACCGGCACCCGTTACAACTGTCTGCATCACGTATTTCAGGCTTTCCGGTCTTGTCAGCCGTGATAATTTTTTTCGGGCAGAATGCGACACAGAGGCCACAGGTCTTGCACCAGGCGTGAAAAAAGGAAACATCGTAGAATTTTTTCGCTTTGCCGGAGGTCTTCGAATTCCCTTTCCCTGTTTCGGCGGACCGGGGCGTGTCTTCTTTCTGATCAGGCATGATGAAGGTATTGCTGGCTCAAGGTGTGGAAAAACTTTCTCTTTTTACCTTCTTCCGAGATACAGGTTTCGCGGATA
>JAJRVA010000126.1 GCA_024277485.1 Deltaproteobacteria bacterium
CGGAATTTTCCGACAGGAAACCATATCCTGGATGAATGGCCTGGGCCCCGGTTTCCCGGCAGGCCTGGATAATCCGTTCCATGTTGAGATAGCTGTCCCTGGCGGGTGGTGGGCCGATATGGACGCTTTCGTCCGCCATCCGTACATGCAGGGCTCTTTTGTCGGCATCGGAATAGACTGCGACTGTAGCAATACCCATTGCACGGGCCGATTTGATGACTCGGCAGGCTATTTCACCTCGGTTGGCAATAAGAATGGTTGTAAACATAGTATGACCTAGCTCGGATTCTTCACGAGTCTTGTAATCGAAAAGGGTAGTTTGGTGAGCAAAAACGATTTCATAGAATTATCTTTAAAATTGTTCATGTTTTATGGATGCTAGAGGGGGATATTGCCGTGTTTGCGCCACGGATTTTCCAGTTTTTTATCTTTAAGCATGGTCAGGGACCGGCATATTCTTTTGCGGGTATGGCTGGGCATTATGACATCGTCAATAAAACCTCTGCTGCCGGCGACAAAGGGGTTGGCAAACCGTTCTGCATATTCCTGGGTACGTTCTTGGAGGCTTTCCGGGTCACCGGCATCCTTACGAAAGATAATTTCAACCGCTCCTTTTGGCCCCATGACGGCTATTTCCGCTGTGGGCCAGGCAAAGTTGACATCACCGCGAAGATGTTTTGAGGACATGACGTCGTAGGCCCCGCCGTATGCCTTGCGGGTAATTAAAGTTATTTTGGGAACCGTTGCCTCGGCATAAGCGTATAACAGCTTGGCCCCGTGCTTGATGATCCCTCCGTATTCCTGGGCGGTGCCGGGCAGGAAACCGGGAACATCAACAAAGGTGATGATCGGAATGTTAAAGGCATCACAGAACCGGACAAAGCGGGCCGCCTTGCGAGCCGAGGCAATATCCAGGCAGCCGGCCAGGACCATGGGCTGGTTGGCGACAATGCCTATGGTCGACCCCTGCATGCGGGCAAGGCCGATAATAATATTGGCGGCATATTCCGGCTGCAACTCAAAGAAATCGCCCTCATCGACCACCTTATAGATCAACTCCTTCATGTCATACGGGATGTTCGGCTCGCTCGGTATGAGGGTGTCCAGGGATCTCTCTCTCCGGTCAGCCGGGTCGTTACAGGGCCAGGTCGGGGGTTTTTCCCTGTTATTGGAAGGAAGGAAATTGATGAAGCGGCGCAGCATCAGAAGTCCTTCTACACCATTATTGAAGACCAGATCGGCTACCCCGGAACGGCGGGAGTGGGTGAGTGCTCCGCCAAGGTCCTCCGCCGTTACCTCTTCGTGGGTAACTGTTTTCACCACCTCCGGTCCGGTCACGAACATGTAAGAGCTGTCTTTGATCATGAAGATGAAATCGGTCATGGCCGGGGAGTAGACAGCGCCGCCCGCGCATGGCCCCATGATCATTGAAATCTGGGGGATGACGCCGGAGGCCAGGACGTTGCGCTGGAAGACATCGGCATATCTGGCCAGGGCGTTCACGCCCTCCTGAATACGGGCACCGCCGGAATCATTGAGCCCCACCACCGGCGCTCCGACCTTCATGGCATGGTCCATGATCTTGCATATTTTTTCCGCATGGGCCATGGACAGGGAGCCGCCGAACACGGTAAAATCCTGGCTGAAGACGAATACCAGCCGTCCGCAGACGGTTCCGTAGCCGGTCACAACGCCGTCGCCGGGAATCTTCTGGTTGTCCATGTCGAAATCGACACATCGGTGCTCGACAAACATGTCCCACTCTTCAAAACTGCCGGCATCAAGGAAGAGTTCAATACGTTCACGGGCCGTCATCTTGCCCTTGGCGTGCTGGTGGTCTATACGTTTCTGACCGCCGCCCAGGCGGGCAGCAGCTCTTTTTTTATCAAGTTTTTGTATGATATCCTGCATTCTTATTCCTCAGAGTACCGTTCTTCAGGGTTTTTCTTCCTGGCATATTTCTGTTAGCACACCGTGGGTGGATTTGGGGTGGAGACAGGCGATCCGTTTGCCGCCCGCACCCGATACCGGTGTGTCGTTGATGAGCCTGCAGCCATTCTCCCTGGCGCGGTTAAGTTCCTCTTCAACGGCATCACTCAGGTATCCTATATGGTGCATCCCTTCACCGTGCCTGTCCAGAAATTTCGCAACAGGGCTGTCCGGGTCCGTGGGCTCAAGCAGCTCGATATGGGTTTCGCCGAGCGTAAAAAAAGCAGTCCGCACCTTTTGTGATGCGACCTCTTCGATCCGTTCACAGTGCAAGCCCAGTACCTGTTCGTAAAATATCCTGGCCTCCGCTATCGAGTGTACCGCGAAACCAAGATGATCAATTTTTTTTACCATAAATGGTTATTTTTCCATCTGTTTGTCAGGTTGTAAAGAATGTGCCTGAGCCTATTTCACTGTAAAGCTCAATTCTTCCCATTGAAGTCATCCCCGAGGTAGTAATCGGGGATCCAGAGAGTAGCGAACTTCCTGGATGCCCGATAACAGCGCTCGGGCATGACGGATGTAAACAATCGTCACTTTAAGGTATACGCTTCACTGTAGCCTAAACAGCTGCAGCCTCATCCCGCGTAACTGGTACATAGTAAACCATTGCAGATTTCATACAAGTACGTCGATTTTGTGAGTCTTGTACTTAATTGTACCCGCAACTACCTGTATTCACCAAAAACTTTTCGCAATACATTGCATATTTCACCCAGCGAGCAGTAACTGCGTACGGCTGTCAGCATTGGGTCCATCAACGGCGTATCGTTCCGAGCGGCCTGGTCAAGGCCCTGCAGGGCTGCTCCCGCCTCCTGCTGATCCCGACCGGCCTTTACTTCGGCCAGCCGCTTGACCTGCTGTTCTTCGATTTCTGCATCGACGCGCATGACAGGAATCGACTTCTCCTCCTGTATCTGGAACTCATTGACCCCGACAATGACCTGCTCCCCGCGTTCGATCGCCTGTTGGTAGCTGTAACTGGCATTTTCA
>JAJRVA010000127.1 GCA_024277485.1 Deltaproteobacteria bacterium
AGAACGTATTTTGTTGTCTGATAGGGAATGCGAAGTCTCTGGCCGGCAAGAAGTCTGGCGCTGTGAAGGTTGTTGGCCTTCAGCAGGGTAGTCTTGCTCAGGTTATAGCGGCGGCAGATAGCTGTAAGCGTGTCGCCCCTGCGGACTATATGGGTCTTGAAATCGGTGGTGATAACCGGGTGCAGCCGGGACAGGTTTTTTGCCACAAGGTCATATGTGCCGCCGGGAATTTTCAGCTCATATGTACTTTTACCCGGCGGAGTATAGTTTTTCAGCAGCTCATTATTGAGTTTTCGTATTTTTTTTACACTGATATTACTGGCTATTGCCACGGCCTTGAGATCAGTCCGCGGTGGAACCTGTATGCGGTCATACTGGTCAGGTTCCTGGTACTGAATATGGGCGAAGCCATATTTTTCCGGATCCTTGGCAATAAGAATAGCTGCGATGAGTTTGGGCACATATCGTTTTGTTTCCAGCTTCAGGTATTTTTTGTTGGCCAGTTTCCAGAAATCACGGGTTTTGTATTTTTTTATTCCACGCCTGATTTTTCCTTCACCCGCGTTATATGCTGCAACAGCCAGATACCACGAGTCAAATTCCTGGTTGAGAAATGACAGGTACTTGATGGCGGCTATGGTAGACTTTTCCGGGTCCCGGCGTTCGTCAACCCATGAGTCAATACGCAGGCCGTAATTCTTTCCGGTGGAACGGATAAACTGCCACATGCCAGCTGCGTGAGATCTTGAATATGCAGAAGGGTTAAACCCGGATTCAATCATGGCCAGATACGCCAGGTCTTCCGGCAGGCAGGCATCTCTCAGTTGTTCCCGGATGAAAGGCAGGTATTTGGTAGACCTGGCCAGCCAGCGTTCAAAATAACGACGTTGCTGATTCTGGAAAAGATCGAGGTAGAATTCAACCTGCTTATTGATAACAACAGGAAAATCAAAGGTTATTTTTTCAGGCTCGATAATCTCGACCTCAATGGGGCTTTCTTCCCATTTGCCGACCTTGTCGAGGGCCGAAAGTTCCTCGTCGAGTGTTTTTTCAGGCTCATTTTCCGTATACTGCGCGGTTGAACGGTTTAAGCTGTCAAAATCAGCCGCTGCATATTGGTCAGTTTCCTGCAGGAGAGAAACTGTTTCGGTGAGAGGAGAACAGCTTGAGAGGACTGCTGCCAGCAGGACAGAGAAAATCAGAAATGGAACTGGTGATTCGCTTGTTTTCATAAAATAAATAGAAATGGAGTGTAATGGGTTGATTTTACGAGAAAAAATATTTGGACACGAGAAGATACTTTATTAAATTAAATTATCTATTAAATTTACCATTAAAACTGGATTTTTTTCAAGAAAAAACGTAAATATTGCTGTTTGATTGAAAATGAGAGATTGCGAAAACCTGAGATTCAACGCTGCTGCTGGTTGGATCACTGTCAGGCTCGTCTGGTATTTTTTTGCGTTCATCAATGTTCACCTCTGTGGTCTGCCGAAGCAACGTTAACCAATGCTGCGTTTTATAAAAACACTGGTCATACTCTGTTGTCTCCTTGCCCTGCTGATGACCGCCGGAGTCGGAATGGCTTTATACTGGCTGGTGGTGGTGAATCCCGGTCCTGAAATCGAGCTGTCCCATATCGAAGGCATCCTGGGCAGGGAGAGTCCGGTCTTCTACCGGGACGGGGAAGAGAAGATCGGTGTCCTGTTTCAGGACGCGCACCGTCAGTATCTCCCCTACTACCTGATCCCGAAGGAGTTTGTCAATGCCATCGTCGCGGCCGAGGATGATCAGTTTTTTCATCACTACGGGATTGATTTTTTCGGCATTACCAGGGCAATGATTGCCAATATCAGAGCCGGCAGAATAATCCAGGGCGGCAGCACAATTACCCAGCAGACCGCTAAAAATCTTTTCAAGCGGGAGTCCAGATCATACAGGGCCAAATTCAAGGAACTCCTCTTTGCCCTGCGGCTGGAATATCATTATCCCAAGGAGAAAATTCTCGAATTTTACGTGAACCAGTTTTTTGTCAGCGGCAACGGCCATGGACTCGGAGTGGCTGCCCGGTATTACTTTGACAAGGATGTCAGGGAACTGACGCTCCTGGAAAACGCATTTATCGCCGGCAGTGTCAAACGCCCCAATTACTACAATCCTTTTACCAAGTCGAGTGAAGAGGCTGCGGCAAAAGCACGCAAACGGGCGGAGGACAGAGCCGGGTATGTCCTCAGTAAGATGAACCGCCTCGGTTACATTAACGAGAGGGTGTACCGGCAGGCGTTGAACAGTGATATTGTCTTCCGGCGCGGCAGGATGTCATTTTCGCTGAATACTGTCATGGACCTGGTACGGGAAGGGTTAGCATCCCCGGAAATAACCCGGGTGCTTGAAGAGCACGGTATCAGTAATGTATCCACCTCCGGGATCAGGATTACAACCACAATCGACAGGGAGCTGCAGCAGACGACCCTCCATGCCCTGCGGCGTGAGCTTTCCCGTCTTGATGTTCGTCTGCGCGGATACAGGAGGGAAGAGGTACAGCGGGAGTACAGAGGCCTTGACTATCACGGTGATACGCTCATCCAGCCCGGGGCATTCCTGTTTGGACGCATCGAGGAGATTACCCTGAATGATGACGGAGAGCCGACTCTGCGGATTTCCTTCGGCAAAAACCGGCCGGATGGATTTATTGACAGTCAGGGTCTTGAGCAGGTACTCACGGCCTTTGCCCGGTTTCAGAGGCAGCGCTGGAGCACAGCCGGTTCAAAAGATATGACGGCCCTGCTGGAACAGCTTCGCACCGGGGACCGGGTATATGTCAGTGTCCGGGACGTGGATTTATCAGGCACGCCGTCTCTCAGCCTGGAGCGTTTCCCGGAAATTCAGGGAGCCGCCCTGGTTATGCAGCAGGGAGCTGTTCGTTCCATGGCCGGGGGAATGGAAAACAGATATTTCAACCGGGCTGTTACCGCCCGGCGTCTCATGGGGTCGACATTCAAGCCTTTTCTGTTCGCGGCTGCTCTGCAGCTTGGCTGGAGTCCGGCAGACAGGCTGGACAATCGCCGCAATATCTTTGTGTATCAGGATAAACCCTACTTTCCCCGTCCGGACCATATCAGTCCGCACGAGGTGGTGTCTCTGAGCTGGGCAGGGGTGACGTCTGAAAACCTGGCGGCGATCTGGCTGCTGTATAACCTGACGAACCGCTTAACACCGCCGAGGTTGCGTGAACTTGCTGAATTCCTTGACCTTGCCCCCCGGGAAAAAAACGGACAGCCGGAAAGCTATGAACATTTTAAACAGCGTATTCGGGACAGGTTCGGCATTGTTATCAACCGCGACATCCTTCTGGAGGCGGTGTATGACAGGGCCGTCCAAAGACTTGAGACGGATTTTCTTTTCGATGACCGGGCAGCTGAGTATCTGCAGCTCAGACAACTGCCCTATGGTCTGCATTATGACAGGTATGCCGAAGAGATACTTGGCATGCTCAGCGTGGAGGATGAATCCAGAAAGAAATTATCCGACCGGGAGACCAGGGAGCTCCAGCTGCGGCTCGATATCCTGGGCAGGAGTTATCTCGGTCTGCAGGAGTCAATGGAACTGCTCCGGCAGCACAGGGTGTTTTATGCCCCTCAAGAGACCTTGACAGGGATTTTTGATGCCCTGTCTTTTTTTGACCGGGAGAGTGGTGCCCCGCAGCCGGAAGGTATGTTTTACGAAGATGGTTCGGGCCGGCTCATTTTTTCCGTCAGGGAACCGGAAGATGACTGGTATCCGGTTCCGGAAGATGTGATGCGGGGCAGGACAGGGCAGCTTGACGAACGGCAGCTGGAGGAATTCTGGGACCAGATCAGTCTTGAAGGATATCTCAGTGTGTACGCGTACCGGCAGGTTGCATCCCAGATGGAACAGGAAAAAGAGAAACTTTTTTCAGCCAGACCGTATTCGATGGAGGTGCTGAGCAGTGTACGGGACTATCGAGTTCTTGTCGGACTGCAGTACCTGGTTCAGCTTGGCCGTGAGTTGGGTATTGCATCTGAGATGGAACCTGTTCTGTCTTTTCCGCTGGGTTCGAATGTCATCACCCTCATCGACGCTGTCCGGCTGTATGAATCTCTGGTCACCGGAAAGAATTTTTCATCAGATTCCGGCCGGAACATCATGGATGAAAAGGTTTCCCTGAATGGTCTTGGTGTCATTGAAAGGATTGATACGGTTGACGGAGAGAATATTTACGCAAGGCAGGTTGAGCCCCGGAATGTTCTCGACCCGCTGGTCAGTTCGGCGGTGAGCAACATCCTCCAGAACACTGTCCGGTACGGCACCGGGAGATATGCACGTCAATATGTCCGCCTGACCAGCAGTGATCCGGAAAAGCAGAAAACCCTTCGAGAACTGAACCTGCCGGTACCCCTGCTTGGCAAAACCGGCACGGCGAACCAGTTCAGAAATGCCGCCTTCCTGGGGTATGTCCCGGCGGTGGCTGATACGGAAGCCGTGGCCCGGTTGACGGACGGGTACACGGTCGGTGTGTATGTGGGCTTCGACGACAACAGGAGAATGGTGCGGAAATCCACCCACATTACAGGGGCAACCGGTGCACTGCCTGACTGGGCGGAGATTGCTCAACGAGCCTTTAACCTGAAAAACCCGGGGGACCGGCTTGATCTGGCTGATTTGAGTTTTAACGGCCTTCCTCTAAGTTATCCTGAACTGGGCCAGGTTTTTGTGGCGGTTGACCCGGAAAAAGGGGGGCATATTATACCCGGCCGTCCGGTGCGGCAATCAACAGTTTCCCCCTCCTCTCCCTCAGTTCTCGCCTTTGGCCATGCAGGAAGCGGGAACAGGTTTGAACCGGAACGTCATTTCCTTCCCTTTTGGAAAACTCAGCAGTAAAGACTCTTGTAGACTTGCCGTTTTTCTGATACTTTTCTTTTAATGCCTCCCCGGCGGCTTTTTTTTCCGGGTGGGTCATACAGCTCTGTTTTTTTGTTTATCCGGTATGCAACAATGATGAATCATGAGTATAAAAAAATAGTGAAGCAGATGGTGCTTCTCCTGTTCATTTTTCTCGTGAGCAGCTGCGGAGCGCAACAAAAATCCGTCACCCCGTACCAGGACAGGGTTCAGCCCTCTGCAGATACCCGGCAGGAACTGCCGGATACTTCAAAATCACTGCCCATGATGGAGAATGTTCAGCACGAAAAAGATGATACCGGGCAGGAGAGGTCCGGTGGGTCAGGTAAAACAACCCTTACTCCGGGTGCGATCCTGCCGGCCCTGACACTGGTTAATGACCGTATTGTTACGTATGAGGACAGGTTTCAGGCATGGAGTGAATTCAGCGCTGAGGCTCTGGCAAGCAGCATGGACGAGGAGCAGCAGGTCAGGATAACTGCCTGTCGGAACCGGGTGCAGGAGATCCTGGACAGTTATAATGAGCTGCATGAGATTCTTCTGACGGAGAGTTCTGGGCAAGAGATTGCTCTGTCTGTCCCGGACAGGTATGTATCGGTGGAACGTAAGGATCTGGCCTTTCTCGAGAGTGACTGCCGGCAGATTATCGGTATCAACCAGCAGCCTGGAACCTGGCTGGCCGGGACACGATACAGTCTGCTTGAGGTGAAAGAAAAGGAAATTGCCGAGGCTCTGGCCCAGAGAGATTACCAGCTGGTGATTGATCTTTTTGAACAGCTTCCGCCTGAAAGTATCAGTGATGTATCCCTTGAGGCGGCATATGGATACGGGCAGGCATTGCTGCGAACAGGAAATGCCCGGCAGGCGGAAACGGTTTTTCTTGAACTGCTCTCGAAGATACGCGGGGAGAGCCAGTTGAAAAAAGAGTTCCAGCTCATGAGGCTTATCGCTGATATTGATTTTGGCCTCAAGGAGTACAGCAGGTCATTTGAACGTTACGTCGACATTATTAACAGGTACGCCGGGTTGGGGGAGAATGTTGAATGGGCCCGCAGGCAGCAGTCTGTGATAGGTTCCATGGACCGGAAGGGAACAGAGGTGAGGTCTTTTGCTGAACTTTTGTTAGCGTATCTTACCTATAACGCGGAGCGGGACGGGTACGGGGTTGTTCTGCTGGCCCGGAACTTCATGGACAGCTATCCGGACTCGGTACAGTATCCGACTGCGGCACGTATCCTCCTGGAATCCGGAGACAAGGCCGAGGCCTGGTTTACAGTTGTCTCCGGACATATCAGTCGCCTGAAGGCAGAGAAAAAATATGAGGAGGCACTCTCGTACATTGAACAGCTTCCCGGGGCCCAGCTGCCGCCTGAGAAACAGGATCTGCTCCGGGCGTTGACCGACGAATTGATCTCCGCCCGGTTTGAGGAGAGTGAGATCAGGCGGCAGGCCCTTGAAAGGGAGCTGCTGGAGACCTGGAACCTGGGACAGACGCACCTCAGGGCCAGGGAATACGACCAGGCAATCGAGGTGTTTGCGCGCCTGGAGGGTACTGCCTACGGTGACCGGGCAAGGATACAGGCTGGTGAAGCCGTTCAGTTAGCTGCACAGGAAATCAGGAGAAAGGCGGCGGAACTCTTTGTTCAGGCAAACGGCACCGGAGAACGTGACAGAAAGACGGAACTCCTTCTGGCGTCTCGGGAGCTGTTGCAGAGTATTCTGGTGAAGTATCCCCAGTCAGACCTGATCGAAAAGGTGAAGGGAAACCTTCTTAAAATTGAACAGGAGTTACAAAATATTGATCCAGCCCTGTTGGATTCACTGCCCTGGGAACCCTCTCCAGGCAGTCTGAGGCCTGAGGCTGTCCGGCCTTCTGCTTCCGATATCTTTTCAGGGCAGGAAAATGGACAAACCGACTCGTCAATCAATACCGGCAAAGATATTCAGGAGCAAAAGTTATGAACAAAAATGTGGTTATTTCAATTCTGGTAGTATTTACCCTGATCGGGTCCATCTGGGGATCAATGGCGTATAAAAAGAGAACCAGTCTCGAAAAACAGCTCAAGGAGACGACTGCAAAAATGCAGGAATTGACGGCATCGTCAAGCAAGGAACGGGAACAGGTTCTTGCGAAAACAGCCGGTTTGCAGGAAACTCTCGCGGCAAAGGAAAATCAGCTGCTCAAAGCCAGAAAAGAACTGGTTGCCCTGCGGAAGTCTTCCCAGGCAGTGGAATCCAAGCTGTCTGGATGTACAGCTTCTCTTCAGAAATCGAAGACAAAGAATGAGCTCCTCCGGGAGAAGTTACTGGCATCAAAAAAGAAGATTGCCAAGATGAAGGCCACTGTTCAAAAACTGCAGAAACAGGCAAAACCCGCTGCCGCCAAAAAGCCTGCCCCGGCTAAACCCGCTACTCCTCCCTCCCCAAAGCAGGCTGTTGAAAAACAGGGGAACCAGGAGGTTCTTTCTCTGCAGGATCGCCTGCAGTCGGCATCGTTGAATCTTGATCAGCTGGAGCAGGGGCTTGATGCCTGTAATGCCCAGATCATAGGGCTTGAGAAAATGCTGGAAGAGAGGAACGCGGCCATGGAGGAAACAGCCCGGGAAATGGACCGCCTGAAGATCAACATGGACGTCCTCCTGTCAAAAATAGCAGAACAGCAGGATTCTCTTCAGGAAATACAGGAGGAAAATCGAGAGCTGGTCAAAGAGTTGACAGTAAAAAACGAGGAGATAGCCGACCTGCAGGAAGAGGTGATGCAGCAGCCTGTTCAGCAGAATTAAGGGTTATCCTTTTAACCCGGCCGGGTGCTCCTGCAGCCGGTCCAGGTTAAGATATTCCGGGAGTGTAATGAGAGCCCAGGTACTCGAACGGGTTGCTGACCTCAGGGTGGAGCAGACCCCCCTTGTTCTCAGGGATTTTCCGGTGCCGGTTCCGGGCAGGTCCGATGTCCTGATACGGGTTGCTGCCTGCGGTGTCTGCCATACGGAAATAGATGAGATCGAGGGCAGGGTGCCTGCCCGCCTGCCGATCATTCCGGGACACCAGGTGGTTGGCCTGGTCGAGGATACCGGCAATGAAGCGACCCGTTTCAGAAGAGGCGACCGGGTGGGGGTTGCCTGGATCTTTTCTGCCTGCGGCCAGTGCGGTTTCTGTTCCAGGGGTCTGGAAAACCTGTGTCCCGGGTTTCGCGGCACCGGTGTGCATGCCAATGGAGGGTATGCAGAATATATTGTTGTTTCCGAAAGCTTTGCCCACCCCATTCCAGATTTTTTTTCAGATCATGAAGCCGCCCCCCTGCTCTGTGCCGGGGCCATCGGGTACCGCTCTCTTTTTCTCACCGGTCTTGAAAACGGCGACAATCTCGGTCTGACCGGCTTTGGCGGTTCCGCCCACCTGGTCCTGAAAATGGTTCGTTTCAGATTTCCCGACACCAGGGTGTTTGTTTTTGCCCGCAATCCTGCTGAACAGGCCTTTGCCATGGAGCTGGGTGCGTTCTGGGCCGGAGATATTTCCGATCCCTCCCCTGAGCCTCTGCGGGCTGTCATAGATACGACCCCGGCGTGGGGCCCGGTGGTTGCCGCTCTTGAAAAGCTTGCCCCCGGCGGACGCCTGGTCGTCAATGCCATCCGCAAGGAAAGTCATGATACCGGCGTCCTCCAGGAGATTGACTATGCCAGGCATCTCTGGATGGAAAAGGAGATAAAATCTGTCGCCAATGTTACGCGAAAGGATGTCACCCGGTTTCTGCAATTAGCTGCCGAGATACGACTGCATCCCCATGTTGAGATATATCCGTTTGCAGAGGCGAACCGCGCTCTTCTGGACCTGAAATCCAGGAAAATCAGGGGAGCCAAGGTCTTGAGTTTTGCCTGATTTTCTTTCTGCATACCTGACGGATTCGCACCTGTGGGCATTCCTTGCCGCGGTTCCCTTTATCGCGGCCGGCTTTGCAGGGACCATCCTGCCGGTCCTGCCGGGCACGGTGCTGGTTTTTGCCGGTTTTCTGCTCTATGGGATGATCACCGGCTTTGACAGCCTTGACCTGTTTTTCTTCCTGGGACAGCTGGTTCTTGTCGGCCTGAGTTACGGTATTGATTTTCTTGCCTCTGCCCTTGGCGCAAAGATGTACGGTGGATCAAAGGCTGCCGTATGGGGCGCGGTCCTGGGCTCGTTGATGATATTTGTTATCGGTCCGCTGGGCCTGCTTGTCGGACCTCTTGCCGGGGCCGTTATCGGAGAAATCCTCGTGGGAGAGGAGTTGCGCAGGGCTCTGCGTTCCGGCTGGGGGACTTTTCTTGGCCTTGTCGGAGGAACCCTGCTGAAACTCTTCCTCTGTTTACTTATGATCGGCTGGTTTATCGGGGCGATTCTTTGAACCCCTGTTTTTCTGGTATGTGCGCACGGCTCTGTTGTGCTCCTTCAGGCTGGTGGAAAAATGATGCGTGCTGTCGTTTTTTGACACGAAGTAGAGATAGGGCACCTCGGCCGGGTGCAGGACAGCTGCAATGGAATCCCTGCCCGGGTTGCAGATCGGACCGGGAGGAAGACCGGTGATCACGTAGGTGTTATAGTCGGTCGGCGTTGCCAGGTCGCTGCGGGTCAGGTTGCCGTTGAAGTCGGGCAGACCGTAAATAACAGTCGGGTCCGATTGCAGGCGCATTTTTTCGGCAAGACGGTTGAAGAAAACCCCGGCTATCACCGGACGCTCTTCAGGCGCTGCTGTTTCCTTCTCAACAATGGAGGCCAGGGTTATGACCTGGTGCCGGGACAGGGCAGGGGGGGAAGGCCCGGGAAGTGTGTCCCAGATGGACAGGAACCGCTTGACCATCAGGGAGATGAGCCGTTCTTCCGAAATATCACCACGGGTCAGGATGTAGGTATCCGGAAAGAGATATCCTTCCAGGTCATTGAGGTCAAGGCCCAGGGACCGGATGAAGCCGGGATCTCTGGTCAGGTCCAGGAAGCGGCGCCGGTCTATCCATCCATCCCGGGCCAGAATATCCGCAACCTGGCGGATGGTCCTGCCTTCCGGAATGGTGACCGGGTACCGGATGACCTCTCCCTGTTCGAGCAGGCGCAGGATCTGCACGGGTGTCCGGCCGGGCTGCACAAGGTATTCACCGGCACGCAGACGCCCGGCAGTATCGGTCAGGGTGGCCAGGAGTAGAAAGCGGATGTCATGCTCCACTATGCCCTGCCTGTCAAGGAGAGTCATGATCTGACGAACACCTGCTCCTTCAGGGATGAGGACCCGGGATGCTTCCGTGGCGGGAGACGGGGTGCGGGCATAGGACCATATCCAGCCGCCTGCGGCCAGACACGCCGAAAGGAGCAGAAAAACTCCCCATATCATGCCCCGCAGAAGGAAACGGGTGGAGGATGGCTCAGGCGGCAGCCCGCTTTTCCTTGCCTTTTCGCTGCCTGGATCGTCTGTTTCTTTTTTTGATTTTTCCGAGTGCAAGCTCAATCACCGTGTCCATGTCCTTGACCGGATAAAAAGTTATTTTCTTGCGGAGTTCTTCAGGAATTTCCACCAGGTCTTTTTCATTCTCCATGGGAATGATGACCGAGGTGATACCCGATCGCAGGGCGGCAAGGGCCTTTTCCTTCAGTCCGCCGATGGGCAGGACCCGGCCCCGGAGCGTGACCTCGCCTGTCATGGCAAGCCCTTTTTTGACACTTTTTCCGGCAATGGCGGAGTACAGGGCTGTTGCCATGGTGATTCCGGCGGACGGGCCATCCTTGGGAATGGCTCCGGCCGGTACATGGATATGGATATCAATCTTGTCAAAATATCCTTCTTCCACGCCAAGCTCCCTGTTGCGGCTGCGGCAGTAGCTGAGAGCCGCCTGGGCAGACTCCTTCATCACGTCGCCAAGCTGGCCGGTGAGGATGAGCTTGCCCTTGCCGGGCATGAGTATGGTCTCGATGTGCAGCAGTTCTCCACCGACTTCGGTCCAGGCAAGCCCGACAACCAGGCCCGGCTGGCTGACCGTGTCCAGCTCGGCTTCAGGCATGAATCTGAACGGCCCGAGATATTTCTGGATGGTGTTTCTGGAAACCGTGTAGGGCCCCTTGCCTCCCTCGGCAATCTTGCGGGCCAGTTTTCGGCAGATCTTGCCCAGTTCACGTTCCAGGTTCCGCACTCCGGCCTCCCGGGTATAGTGGCTGACGATAATTTCCAGGCTCTTGTCATCCAGCTTGATCTGGCGTGGTTTGATACCGTTTTCCCTGATCTGTCTCGGCAGGAGATACTTGCGGGCTATAACCATCTTTTCTTCCAGGGTGTATCCGGAAAGGCGGATAACCTCCATCCGGTCCATGAGCGGGCCCGGAATAGTGTCGCTCATGTTGGCGGTGGTGATGAACATGACCTTTGACAGGTCAAAGGGCATGTTCAGGTAGTGGTCCGAAAAGGTGCCGTTCTGCTCGGGATCCAGTACCTCAAGCAGCGCTGAAGAAGGATCACCCCGGTAGTCGGCCCCGATCTTGTCAATCTCATCCATCATGAAGACAGGGTTTCTGGTCTCGACATTTTTCAGCCCCTGCAGGATGCGCCCCGGCAGCGCCCCTATATAGGTCCGGCGGTGTCCCCTGATTTCCGCCTCATCACGCATGCCGCCAAGGGAAATACGATGGAATTTCCTGCCCATTGCCCTGGCAATGGCCTGGCCCAGGGACGTTTTGCCCACACCCGGCGGACCGACAAAACAGAGAATGGGTCCCTTGGTGTCCTTGTTCAGCTTGCGAACAGCCAGGTATTCAAGGATCCGCTCCTTCACCTTGTCCAGCCCGTAGTGGTCCTCGTCAAGGACCGCAGAGGCAACCTTGAGATCAAGCTTGTCCCGGCTTGTTTTTTTCCAGGGCAGGTCCAGGATCCAGTCAATATAGGTCCTGATTATTGTCGCTTCAGAGGCGTCAGGATGCATCATCTCCAGCCGTTTGAGCTGTTTCCTGGCCTCCTTTTTCGCGTACTTGGGCATCTTTTTCTTTTTGATCTTGGCGCGAAGTTCCTCGATTTCCCGGGAATAGGTGTCTTCGTCGCCAAGTTCCTTCTGCAGCGCATGCAGCTGTTCCCGCAGAAAATATTCGCGCTGGGACTTGGACATCTCCTGCTTGGCGTCTGACTGGATCTTGGCCTGCACAGTCGAGACCTCGAGCTCCTTGTTCAGAAGATCAGCCACCAGGCGCAGCCGCTCAACAGGATTGAGGGCTTCAAGAATCTGCTGGGATTCACTGACCTTGAGGCGCAGGTTGGAACCGACCAGGTCGGCCAGACGGCCGGGTTCCTCTATGTTATTGATGATCATCATCAGGTCGGAGGAGAGGATTCCACGCAGGGACATGATCTTTTCCGTCTGTTCGCGGACAGTCCGCATGAGCGCTTCAACTTCAACCGTTATTTCAACTTCCTCCAGGTCTTCTATCAGGTCAATTTCAACCCGGTAGCCGGGGTCCTGCTGCACTATTGTTCTGATCTTTGCCTTGGACAGCGCCTGGACCAGGACTTTCAGCCTGCCATCGGGCAGTTTCAGGGTGCGCATGATCATGCAGACCATGCCGACCCTGTACAGGTCGTCAGGCCCGGGACTGTCCTTGGTCGCATCTTTCTGGGTAACGAGCATCAGGAGCTTGTCGCCGTTCATTGCCTCGTTGACCGCTTCGATGGACCCCGGCCGCCCGACAAACAGCGGGATAATCATATAGTTGAAGACGACAACGTCGCGAACAGCCATGAGCGGCAGAACTTCAGGGATCTCCAGGTCCTGAAGATTATCGCCGAAATCGTCCATGTTTGTCGTCATTATTGAATCATTAAATTCCACATTCTCCTCCTTAAAGACAGCCTTTCTGCGGCTGATATTTTTTGAACCCTGTCAGAAAGTAAACATAGTAGTATGCGAAGTCAACCCGATGTCATGCGCGGACAGGCAAAACTGTTTTTTTCTTGAACAAAAACCGTTTTTCAAGGTAAACTGCAACCTGAATCTTGCCTTACTTATCACCTTATCTGATCCGGTTTCATAATGTATGATGCGCACTCTTTTTTTGATCTGACCGATTTTCCCCATGCCGATGTTTTTCCTGCGGACGAGTATGTATGGAGCGGTCTCGCTTATCTGAAGGAGTTTGTCGACTCCCGTGTGCAGGAACTGCCGCAGACCGCCAAGACAGGCAGTGCGGGGCTGCTTGATGCACCCGTCATCATGCATGAAGGGGAGCTGTTGCCGGCCCGGGAATGTGATATCATCTACGGCAACACGAACAAGGGCGGGCTCCAGGTGCATCACCGGGGCGAGAGAATGACGGGCGCGTCTGTCATCATGGCCGGAGTAACCTTGACAGGCCGGCGGATCACCATCGGCAGGGGAGTCCTGGTGGAGTCGGGGGCCCTGATCAAGGAGCCGGCGATCATCGGTGATTATACTGAAATCAGGCACGGCGCCTATCTGCGCGGCTACTGCCTGGTCGGCAGGCGATGCGTGGTGGGGCACACCACCGAGGTCAAGCATTCCATCTTCCTCAACGATGCCAAGGCCGGACATTTTGCCTACCTTGGCGACTCCATCCTGGGGGGTGATGCCAATCTCGGCGCAGGCACCAAGATGGCCAACCTGCGTTTTCTGCCGGGCAATGTCAAGGTCAGGACCAGGGACGGGACGATTGATACCGGGCTGAGAAAGCTGGGAGCCATCCTCGGAGACCAGGTCCAGACAGGCTGCAACTCGGTGACCAACCCCGGGACTCTTATCGGTCCGGGCGGCATACTTATGCCCAATACAACGGCGCCTTCCGGGTATCATCCTCCCAGGAGCGTGATACGCTGATTTTTTCCTGCTTGAGCCTCTCCTGTTCCCTGGCTCCGCGGACATACAGGTTGTAAACCAGACCGAAAATTATGCCGATGGTAAAAAAAATCCGCAGGATCCGGTCCCAGGGCGGCCGGTCCCCCCGGGTTACGCGCCGGATAAAGACCACGATCAGATAGGTCAGGCCGATTTCAAAGGGGAGCGTGTTTGACAGGGCCATGGCGGTGCCGGTGAGATCTACCCGGTATCCTCCATCCTGCCCGGGCAAAAGGGCCAGGTGAAAGAGAATGTACACAAGTGCAGTGAGGATAAATGTTATTTTTTCCTTTAATGGAGTCATATGAAAAGATATTCAGCCGTAATTTTTCCGGAAACAGTCCCGGACGAACAGGTTCTCGTCCCTCTTGTACATGTTTTTCAGCCGCTTGTCTACTGCCGGCCCGTTGAAACAGAACCTGGAGACAACACGGAGGGCTCGCCCCTCGTAACCGGGCTGCTCCGCCATTCCCTGGTCCGCATCGCCTGCCCGGCGCCGCTTGGTCCGGACAGGGAGAGGTTTTTACATCTGCTCTCGGACCTGCGTCACAGGGGAGGGGAGTACAGTGCGCAGCTGACCCATGTTTCCCTGGCAGGCCTTGGTCCAGCCGGAAGAAAAAAAACTGAAACAAAGAGCTCCATCATATCGGACCTGCTCAAGAGGCACGGTATTGAAGGGGACGAGGGCCGGGACCGGCGGGCTATGCTGCTCTGGCAGGCGCGGCTGGTTCTGAAACTCGGGGAATTCATGGAGGCGGACCAGCGTGCGCTTGCACGGGAGATCCAGTCGGTAACCGAGCGGGAGAAGGGTCTGTTTGCCCAGTTGCGCGAGGAGACGGAGGGACCCTTTTCCATGACCGAGAGGCTGTCGTCCGTCAGGAGCGATGAGAACGGCATGCAGCGGCTCCTGCTGAAGGCATGGTCCAGGATATTTGCCCTTGGTTCGTCCTCTCCGGAGCAGGAGCATATTTTTGTTACCAGAAACAGTGACGCGGTTGACCGCCTGGCTGAGGAGTATGCGCGAATAAACGGCGTACGTCCCGGGAAAATCGTCAGTCTGGCGCTGCCGGCCCGGCCCGGCGACAGTGAGACTCTGATCGCAGGCCGGGACAGGTTCGATGCAGAGGCAATTGACTTTCTTGAAGACCTGTCCGGTCTGCTCAGCGGTTCCGCCCGGAAAATGGACTGTGCCGATCAGTTCACCGCCAAAGGGGAAGGCTCATGGCAGGCCATCCTGGAGAACCATTTTCCGGTCGACACCTGCGGCCGCTGCCGCCTGGACCTGTATGATTTCGGCCCTGTCTGCCCCGGGCAGCTATTTTTAGACAGTTTCGGGTTTGACGAAGACCAGTTTCAAACGGAACCTGTCAAAAAAGCAGAGGCCGGACTCATTATCGGGACGCTTGCTCACCAGACCCCTGACCCAACTTTATAACTTTACAAACTTTACAAACTTTCGACTTCTACTCCGCCTCGCATTCCTCCTGGTACGGATTAATAGTCATCACCGGACAGCAGGCGTTTTTCACGACCTTGTCGGCAACGCTGCCGAAGATAATACGCTCAAAGCCCTTGTAGCCGTGCGTGCCCATGATAATGAGGTCGCTGTTGTTCGACCTGGCATAATTCATAATCTCTTCGGCAATATCACCGCTCAGGATCTTTCCCTGGGTGGCCGGAATTCCGGCATCCTTGAATTTTTTCTCGTTTTCCTCAAGAAAGATATTCATCTTTTCCTGGACAGAGGTGAAAATCTCCTCTTTCAGGTTGAGCATGTTCACCGGCGGGGCCATGAAACCGCTGTAATCCTCAAAGTCCTGCACCACAAAGACAAAGTCCAATGATGCTCCAAACTTTCCGGCCACATAGACGGCGGCATCGGCGATTATCGGGGCGTTTTCTGAAAAATCAACCGGGGTAAGAATTGATTTGATTTCTTTCATACTGTCTCTCCTCCTGGTTACTGGATAAAACGATTATTTGTGCAATGCGCCTATCTCTACCTGTATTGTCGCACAGAGGACTTCACATTACAAGCACAATTCAACATTGAACGACAAACAGGTTGACCCGATGGGTGAAGGTGAATATATTCAACTGTCACGCTGTTATTATTCTGTAAATTATTGTTCCGGAGAAAAACATGGAGTTTGAACCCAAGTGGATCGCCTGGGAGATCACCCGCCGATGCAACCTGAAATGCGTGCACTGCCGTTCCTCGTCTGAGCTTGAAGTCCAGGGGCACCCTGACTTTTCACTTGACGAGGCAAAGCGGGTGCTTGATGATATTCACAGCTACGCGGATCCCGTCATGGTCCTTTCCGGCGGAGAACCGCTCCTGAGAAAAGACGTCTTTGATATCGCCTCCCACGGGACCGGTCTCGGCATGCGCATGTGCCTGGCCACCAATGGCACTCTGGTCAACGAGGAGATCTGCCGGAACATAAAGGAGTCCGGCATCAGGATGGTTTCCCTGAGCCTGGACGGCGCGACGGCCGAGGTGCATGACAACTTCCGCAACCAGCCCGGCGCCTTTGACGGAACCATGAATGCCATCCGGCTCTTTAATGAGCACGGCATTCAGTTTCTGATCAACTCCTCGTTCACGAAGCGCAACAAGGAGGAGGCGCCCAGGATATATGAACTGGTCAAGGGGCTGAATGCCACGGCCTGGTACCTGTTCATGATTGTCCCCACCGGCCGGGGCGAAGATATCATGGAGGAACTGATCCCGGAAAGTGAATACGAGGACATCCTCAACTGGCACTATGACATGGAAAAGGATGAAGAGACCATGCTGGTGCGGCCTACCTGCGCACCGCACTACTACCGTATAGTCATGCAGCGCTCCAAGGAGCAAGGGGAGCGTTTCAAGCGGAGGACCCTGAAATTTTCCACCGGGGGATCCAAGGGCTGCCTGGCCGGCCAGCTTATCTGTCTCATTGACGTTGACGGCAATGTTCTGCCATGCAGTTATTTCCCCAAGTCGGCCGGCAATATCCGGCAGCAGTCGTTCAAGGATATATGGGAGAATTCAAAACTTTTTCTGGAGTTGCGCGACTTCAAGGGATATAAGGATAACTGCGGACGCTGCGAGTATGTCAATGTCTGCGGAGGATGCCGGGCCCGGGCCTATGCCATGTCGGGCGACTACCTGGCCCAGGAGCCTTTCTGCTCCTACCGGCCCGGCAGTTGATGAAACAGGCTGAAGCTGCCCGGGCGCAGGGTTTCAGGGACTCTTCAACCTTCAACCTTCAACCCATGAACATAACCTGGAGAGATGAGGAAAAAAGAGAATGAACGATACATTTTTACGCGCCTGCCGCGGTGAGAAAACAGAGTACACCCCTGTCTGGTTCATGCGGCAGGCTGGTCGCTACCTGCCGGAGTACCAGGCTGTCCGCGGCAACGTGACTTTTCTGGAGCTGTGCCACAACCCTGAACTCTGTACCGAGGTAACCCTGCAGCCCATAGACATTTTCGGCTTTGATGCCGCCATCCTGTTTTCCGATATCCTCATCCCCATGGAGGCCATGAACCTGCGCCTGGAATTCCACGAGGGCAGGGGGCCTGTTTTTCCTGACCCTGTCCGGGACCGGCAGGCAGTGGATGACCTCCATATTCCCGACCCTGATGAAACCATGCCCTTTGTCATGGAGACCATCCGGTTGCTTCGCAGAGAGCTCAAGGTGCCGCTGATCGGTTTTTCCGGAGCGCCGTTTACGCTGGCCACCTATCTCATCGAGGGCGGTTCTTCCAAGGTTTTCCTGGAAACCAAGAAGATGATGTTCCAGGCGCCGGAACTCTATGACGCCCTGATGAAAAAAATAACCGCCTGCACCAGCCTGTATCTCCAGGCTCAGGCCAGGGCGGGCGCGCAGTGCCTGCAGGTTTTTGACTCGTGGGCCGGCATCCTTGCTCCGGGTGATTTTAAACAGTTTGCCCTGCCCTATGTGCAGTCGATCATCAGCGACCTGCGCCGGGTAACCGATGTGCCGATCATCTACTTTGCCAATAACGGCGCCACCCTTCTTGATCATTCCAGAACCGCGGGCGCCGATGTCCTGGGGCTTGACTGGCGGGTGAATATCAAAGATGCCGCAGCCAGGGTGGGCGACCACGCCCTGCAGGGCAACCTTGATCCCATTGCGCTGTTTCTGCCGAAGGAAAAGCTGGAGCAAAGGATCAGGCGCCTTCTTGACGATGCGTCAGGCGCACGGGGGCACATCTTCAATTTAGGGCACGGTATTGTGCCCCAGACTCCGCCTGACCAGGCCCGGATAGCTGTTGAGGCAGTACATCGTTTCAGCGGCAGATAAGGGGGCAATGAGCCGGGTTCCTGATATCGAGCAGTGCTTCCGGCTGATGGAAGAGTACGCCATGCTGCCGAACATCAGGCGTCACTCCATCGTTGTCGCACGGGTCGGCCTGCAGATTGCCCGCGGACTGCGAGAAAACGAGACTGTCCGGCCGTCTGTCCCCGGAGATCGCCTCATTGCCGCCGGCGCCCTATTGCATGACATTGCCAAGACACCCTGCCTGAAAAACGGCTGCGATCACGCCCGATCCGGGGCGGAGATATGCCATGATCTCGGTTACCCCGAGATTGCCCGCATTGTAGAGGAGCATGTCCTTTTGCAGGAGCATGACTTTCTTCGTTACCGCAGGGGTGTTTTTACGGCTGTGGAAATAATTTACTATGCGGATAAACGTGTCCGGCATGAAGAAATAGTCAGCCTCAAAGACCGCCTGGAATATATCCTGGAGCATTACGGCATGGGCAGTCGGGAGCGTCACCGGCTGATCCGGGAAAATTTTGACAGGTGCGTCAGGCTTGAACAGGAGCTGTTTCAATTTCTCCCTTTTCCTCCCGACCGGATGTCTGAAGAGGTTCGCATCGGCTCAACGGATACACTCTTAACAAGGAAAAACAGTTGATTCATCAGGGTCCCTGGTTTAATAATGGAGTAATGGCCGGTTTAGTGGAAACCACCATTGATTTCTCAGGTGAGAGAGAAGTACGGAGACGGAATTAAAGAGATTTTTCATGGACCTTTTTTTTATCGGTGTCGGTGACGCCTGCGATCCTGAACACGGCAACACGTCGGTTCATATCTCGACAGCCGGTCAAGTTCATATCCTCTGTGATTGCGGTTTCTCCGTACCCCATTCGTATTTTGCCGGCTGTAACGATCCTGACCAGCTCGACGTTCTCTGGATATCTCATTTCCACGGCGATCATTTTTTCGGAGTGCCTCTGCTTCTGCTCCGTTTCTGGGAAATGCGCCGGACCAGGCCACTCGTTATAACCGGTCAGGCAGGGGTGGAGGAAAAGGTGATCAGCGCCATGGATCTGGCCTTTCCCCGGTTCAGGGCTAAACTCTGCTATGACCTGGAGTTTCATGAGGTAGAACCCGGCCTAAAACATCGGGTTTCAGGAACGACCTTTCAGTCTGTTCAGACGGATCATTCACAGCGCAACCTCGGCCTTCTGATTGATGACGGCGACAAGAGAGTGTATTACAGCGGCGACGGTCGCCCCACATCCGCAGTGTCCGGTCTTATTTCAAACTGTGACCTGGCTGTCCATGAGGCCTTTATGCTGGATGAAGAAGTTCATTATCACGGTTCAGTAACAGGATGCCTCAAGCTGGCCGAAAAAAGCAGCGTCAGCAGGCTTGCACTTGTGCATCTGGACAGGAGTTTCCGCCTGGAACGAGCTTCGACCATTCAGGAAATTCTTGCTGCCAACCCTTCTGTCGTCCTTCCCGTGGAGGGAACACTGCTCACCCTGTAATGAGTGGTGTATTGCGTCCTGATTCATTCTGTTGTTGATACCGGGTTTTTTAAGCCCGGATCCTTACTTTTTCGGGGAGCTTGTCGGGCTGTCTCGAAAAACCGGCAAGGGTATCCTCGCGTCGGCTCAACGCAGGTATACAAATCCTTTTTTATCTGAAGCAGATTTTCCAGAGAGGAAGATATGAAAATTGAATTTCACGGTGCCAATAAAAATGTAACAGGTTCCTGCCACCTGGTTTCATGCAATGGTAAACAGATACTTGTGGACTGCGGCATGTTCCAGGGGGGAAGGGAGATGAATGAAGAGAACCGGGAGGATTTCGGGTTTGACCCGGCTGCGATCGATTTCCTCATCCTGACCCACGCGCATCTTGATCACTGCGGACGGGTGCCTCTTCTGGTGAAGCGCGGATTCAAGGGCGTTATCGTAACCACCCCGGCGACCCGTGAACTGGCCCGTCTCGTCATGCTTGATTCAGCCAGGATACAGGAGGAGGATGCCAGGTACAAGCTGAAAAGAGCGCGGCGGCGCGGCAACAGCACAGACGCGATCGAACCGCTCTATACCACCCTGGACGCACTCAACAGCCTGGATTTTTTCACGGACATTACGGGCTTTGAATCATGTCATGAGCTTGCCGAAGGGATCTGCGTCACCTTTTATGATGCCGGTCATATTTTAGGTTCTGCCTCCGTGTCCCTGGACCTGGAGGAGAAAGGGACCAGGAAGCGGGTCCTGTTTTCCGGAGATCTCGGCTATAATGACCGGGTTATCCTGCGCGACCCGGCCCATCCGCCTGAATCAGACGTGGTAATTATGGAAACCACCTATGGTAACAGGCTGCACAAGCAACTGGAACCGTCTGTTGAAGAACTCTATGAGGCGATTACCATGACCCTGGCCCGGAGCGGCAATGTCCTCATTCCCAGCTTTGCCCTGGAAAGGGCCCAGGAGATCCTCTACTTTCTCCGGCAGGGGATGGAAGCGGGCAGGGTACCTGAAACCATGCAGGTGTTTCTTGATTCACCCATGGCTATTTCTGCGACCGAGATTTTCCGGCGTCATTCCGAGTGTTACGATAAAGAAGCCTATGATATTTTTCATTCAGGTAATGATCCCTTTTCCCTTCCCGGCCTGCATTTTACCCGGGAGGCGGCCGAATCCATGGCCATAAACAAGGTCCGCGGCGGCGCGGTTATCATTGCCGGTTCCGGAATGTGCACCGGAGGACGGATTCGCCATCACCTCAAGCACAACCTCTGGCGCAGGGAAACCAGTGTCGTCTTTGTCGGCTACGCAGCCCAGGGTACTCTGGCCCGGCGAATCATTGACGGGGACGAAACAGTGAGGATTTTCGGCGATAAGATAAAGGTCAGGGCCGAAGTGTATACTATTGGTGGTTTTTCAGCCCACGCGGACCAGAAGGAGCTTCTTGGCTGGCACGGAAAAACAGGAAGTCCTGAAACCACTTTCCTGGTCCATGGTGAAGAGGAGAGCATGGGCGTGTTCGGAGACCTGCTCAGCCGCACCAGGGTAATAATGCCGGAACAGGACCAGTCATACGAACTGTAGAATTCCCACCCCTGAGCAGCAAAAACACTCTGCTGCTCTGCTGCCGGGCTGATTTTTCCGCCGTTCTTCACTGTTGCAGGAATACGGGTCAGGCGCCTGCGGTTCTCTTTTTTTGTTCTTTTCATTGTCACCTGGTTATTTTATAATTATTCGAGCTTGAGTATCTGTTGATCAACAGGGGCATTATGCCCCTGTACAGACCCAATATCAAGTTATAGGGGCAAGTTGCCCTGATAATCAATGGTTAGCCTCGAATGGGAACACAATGAACGATCTCGTAACAACAAATGATACAGATATAGTCCCGCTTATTGAGCGCGCCGTTATGGGTGTACGCGAAGATATGCGAGACAATCCATATATTTTAGAGGCTATACGTGTTCTGCCCGTTCAAGGCTACAGAAGTGCTATCGGGGCATTTTGGAATGCAGTCGTAGACGACCTTAGAAATAAGATCATTTTCCGAAGCCTAAGCTTATTCAATAAAGAGGTTAATGTTGGGCGAGAAATCAAAACGTATGAAGATTTTCAGAATTATGTAAATGATGATCAGTTGATTGAAGGCGCTTACAAGATCGGCGTAATTGGTTGGGAAGCCTATAAAATACTTCGCCACTCCAAGGAGTCTAGGCATATATTTTACGGGCACCCAAACAGCAGCGAACCATCCTTAGTAAAGGTTCTGTCAGTAATTGATGATTGTATTAAATATGTACTAAATGAGGAGTATCCGTCTCAAATAATTGATATTGAAGAGTATATAGAAAATCTAAAATCAACAGACTACGATAGAAATACAGTTGCCATAGAAAACGCTCTCGGAGATCTCCCAGAAACCTATAAGAATGAGTTGATCAATAAATTATTTACAATTTATATCCACCCAGATTCATCAAGCACCTTAACTTCAAATATAGAGTTTGTAAGCCCTCTTCTGTGGCAAGTGTTACCAAAACCGATAAAAATTCAGGTCGTCAGAAGAATAGACCAGGAACTCGCAAAAGGTAATGCGCTAGTTACAAACAAGGCTTTTGACTTTGTCCATGTTGTTGGGGGAATGATCTATCTTTCTCACAATGCTAGAAGATACAAAATAGAACCATTAGTCTCCGAATTGAAAGATAACCTTGATAATTGGGATGTTGAGAACCGCTGTGTTCGAGAGCTAAAGCAATTTGCTGATGTAATAGTAGAAGAATGCATTGATGATTACGTTTGGGCTCTTACGCATACTTATGTTGGGTATATAGGCGGAAGTGCTCGTTATTCTAGAACGGATTTTTATGCAAATGGCGCAGCTATCCATATCCCCGATATGTTTCAGAAGTTCAATGACCGAATGGCCTCATCCTTTGTGAAAACCATTCAAGAAAGTGATTTGCTAAAAAGGAGGATTCGTAGCCCTTCTAAAATAAAGCGACTGCGAAGTCTTGGGCTTATAATTGATGAAAGGATATCAGATTCGTTTGAGGCAAAGGATATACTTGATTTATTAGTTGACGAATCAAGGGAAGAAGAATTTTTCGACCGTATAAAAGGCTAACAATTGTGTCAACTCGGACTGGCAATTTCGCTGCGCTCCATTGCCAGCCGGTTACACATGACGTTGTGCTTATTTATAGATAAGGTTGCCAAATGAAAATGAAAAAACATGTTGCAGTAAAATGTACCTACAATAATGGAAACGAAGGCACTAGTGTCCGGTTATAATTAACTGAAATCAAACAACATTTTTTGCTTACCTGCTGAGGCTTGTGGCGCAGGAGGTGGATCAAACAAGGCCCATAAATCCTGCCGTTTGAAGAGGTTTAACTGCAGCAATCGTTGAATTTGTGTAATGGTCTGGCCGAGCTTTGCCAGAAATTTCATGTAGGCCAGGA
>JAJRVA010000128.1 GCA_024277485.1 Deltaproteobacteria bacterium
CGAGAATCCCTTCATTTGCGTTCGCCATCCGCATGAACTCGTCGATCACCGTGCGTACCATATCGGGCGTGATCGTCGTCATCTGGCTCATCTGAAGGGCTATCTCCTTCATTTCAGACTCGCTGAAACGCTCCAGCACCTTGGCCGCCACGTCATCGCCGAGAATCCGGAGGAGAACCGCGGCCTTTTCCAGGTTTTCCATCTTTCTTTCCGCCGCCATTGGTTATTTCCCTGCTGGCTGAAGGGCCTTCGGCCCGGATTGACAAAGGTTACGGCCTGTGCCCGGGCTGCAGCGATCCCTTTTGAGCGAGAACCAGGGAGAAAGGGCGCCTCTCCCCTTGCTCGTCATTCCCGGGCCGTTCCCGAAGGCCCTGCCTGTTCCCCTTGAAGGGTCAACTTCCCGGTGCATTCAGCCAGTTCCTCATGAGGCTTGCAAAGCGGTCTGGATCCGCCTTCGCCATCTCAATCAACGCGTGTTCCCTCCCTTTCGGGGGCTCGAGGGCCATCTGGGCCTGCCCTTCAGGAAGTCCTTGCGGCTGGGTTCCCTCGATCTCAAAGAGCACCTTCTCGATCTGGACCGGGAAGACATTGACACCCTTGATAATAAGCATGTCATCGGTGCGCCCCATGATGCGCTGCATCCGCATGAACGTCCTGCCGCAGGGGCAGGGCTCGGGTATGAGCCTGGTCAGGTCGCGGGTGCGGTACCGGATCATGGGAAAGGCCTCCTTGGTCAGGGTGGTGATGACCAGTTCCCCGGTTTCACCCGGCTCTACCGGCTCCATGGTTTCCGGGTCAATCACCTCCAGGAGAAAATGGTCCTCATTGATATGCAGGCCGCTGCACTCCTGACATTCACCGGCCACGCCCGGGCCCATGACCTCGGACAGCCCGTAGTTGTCCGTGGCCATGATACCCAGTTTCTCGTTTATCTCGCGGCGCATGGCCTCGGACCACGGCTCAGCCCCGAACAGGCCGACCTTCAGGGACAGGCCGTTGGGATTAATGCCCATTTCCAGCAGGGTGTCGGCGATGATAAGCGCGTAACTGGGCGTACAGACCAGGGCCGTGGTCTTGAAGTCCTGCATGATCTGGATCTGGCGCTTGGTATTACCGGCCGAAATGGGGATCACCGATGCACCCAGCCGTTCCGCACCGTAGTGGAGGCCAAATCCCCCGGTGAAGAGTCCGTAGCCGAATGCTATCTGGATTACGTCCTCCGCTGTCACTCCGGCGGCGGTCAGGACCCGGGCCGCCAGGCCTGCCCAGTTCTTGATATCGTTTTTTGTGTAGCCCACCACCGTGGCCAGGCCCGTTGTGCCGGACGAGGAGTGGATGCGGACCACATCCCTTAAGGGGACCGCGAAAAGACCGTAGGGATAATTGTCCCGCAGGTCCTGCTTACAGGTAAACGGCAGGCGGCGCAGGTCATCAAGGGACTGAAAGTCATCATAATCAACCTTCAGACCCTGAAATTTTTTCCGGTAGAACGGCACATGCGTCCCCACCCGGTAGAGGGTGGACTGCAGCCGTTCAAGCTGCAACTGCACCAGGTCTTCCCTGGCCATACATTCCTTTTCCGGTTCCCAGTACATTGTCATCGTCTACTCCCGCCGTTTGGTGGAAATACTTCCCCCGTACCTTCTATTGTACCACGTGAAATCGTATCCAAAAAAATTATTCTATCTTTTCACGGCCCAGGTAGGCCCGCTGCACATCGCGATTCGCCAGCAGATCTTCGGATGGACCCTGCAGGATAACCTTTCCTGTTTCAAGCACATAACCGCGATCCGCAATGGACAGGGCCGCTTTGGCATTCTGCTCGACCAGCAGGACCGTGTTGCCCTCATCCCGCAGGCGGACAATCACCCGGAAAATATCCCGCACAACCAGGGGGGCAAGACCGGTGGAAGGCTCATCCATCATGACCATGCGGGGGCGCGACATAAGCGCCCGGCCCATGGCCAGCATCTGCTGTTCGCCACCGGAAAGGGTGCCGGCAAGCTGGGAGCGTCGCTCCCTAAGGACCGGGAACAGTTCATACTGGTGCTGCAGCTCCTGCATGACAACCTTTTTGCCCTCTTTTTTCTGAAGCACGTAACCGCCAAGAATAAGATTCTCCTCCACCGACATGGTCGAAAATACCTGGCGCCCCTCGGGAACCAGTGAACAGCCGGCAGCAACAATTTTCTGGACGGTCATCTTGCGGCAGTCCTGTTCCCGGAACTCAATATAACCTCCCGACAACCTGACCAGGCCGGTTATGGTATGCAGCAGGGTTGTCTTGCCGGCTCCATTGGCGCCGATCATGGCAACTATCTCGCCCCCGTCGACATGAAGTGAAATGTTTTTCAGCACCCGCAGCTTGCCGTAACCGGCATCAAGGTTTCTGATCTTCAGCATGATTCAACCGGCGCCGCCCGGTGTGTCAGGCGGCAGCCTCCTCATCTTCACCAAGATAAATCTTGATGACTTCAGGATTCTGCTGGATGGCCTCCGGCCTGTCTTCGGCAATCTTTTCCCCAAAGCTCAAGACCACGATCTCTTCTGATATGTCCATGACAAGGGACATGTCATGCTCCACCAGCAGAACGGTTATTCCCATATCCCGGATCCGGCAGATCAACCTGGCCACTTCGGCGGTTTCGTAAATATTCAGGCCGGCAGCGGGTTCATCCAAAAGCAGAATCTCCGGTTCCGTGGCCAGAGCGCGCGCCATCTCGACTGCCCGCTGCTGGCCAAAGGCAAGGCTGGTGGCGTCCACATCAGCAAACTCGACTATATCCAGAAGCTTCAGCAGTTCCATGGATTTTTCACGAATAGCGCGCTCCTCCTTCCAGGTGCGGGGCAGGTTGAGCATCCCGGCCAGGAACCCGGCCCGGCTGCGGACATGGCGGCCAAGCATGACATTTTCCAGGGCGGTCATGCCGTGGAACAGTTTTATGTTCTGAAAAGTCCTGGACATCCCCAGGGCCGCCACCTGGTGCGGCTTCCTGCCCTGGATGGGGCGCCCCTTGAACTCGATACTGCCTGATGAAGGTTCCAGCACCCCGGCAATGAGATTGAAAAGAGTGGTCTTGCCGGCACCGTTCGGCCCGATAACAGCCTTGATAGCCCCCCTGTCAACCCTGAAGCTCACGTCGTTGACCGCATGCAGGCCGCCAAAGTATTTATGAACGTTCTTCAACTCAAGCATGTTTGTCAATCATTCCAGCTTGTTACTTTCAACTTTCAACTTTCAACTTCTGAGGCGGGCCAGAAGTCCCTTGACATTCACGCTTAAAATCCCCTGCGGCGCAAAAAGCATGATAACGATTAAAATCAACCCGAACACGGCATCATCATAGGACCCGAAGATTCCCCGCAGAGAGAGAAAATTCAGGAGTGTGCCCATAATCAGGGCGCCCCAGAGGTTTGCCATCCCTCCGACCGCCACCAGCGCCACGTAGCGGACGGATTTCATGACTCCTGCTTCGGATGGACCGATACTGCCGTTGTAATGGGTCAGAAAAACACCTGCCAGCGCTGCAAACGCCGCGCTGAGCACAAAGGTGTAGAGCTTGTAGCGGGCGGTATTGACCCCCATGGCATTTGCCGCCTCCTCGGAGCCGTGGATGGAGCGAAGGGCCCTGCCGACCCTGGAATGAATCAGGTTAAGAAGCAGAATGACACCGGCAATTAAGACCCCCCAGGCTATATAATAATTCTGGATCCTGGTATCAAAACTCCCGCCCACCTCGATATTGCCGATAAGCTGAAACGGGGGCACCTCGGAGATCCCGTCTGCCTCGCCGAAATACTTTGTTGCCAGGGCAATCTGGGCAATAATTATGCCGAAACCAAGCGTGGCCATGGCAAGGTAATGTCCCTTCAGCCTGAGAATGGGACCGCCCAGTGTAAACGCGATGACGACGGCAAGGAAAATTGCCAGCAGGCAGGCCACCCACGGTTGAAACGTCAGCAGGGTCTCTCCATACAGGTCCTGGCGGGTTTCGAGTAAGGAATACCTGCTCAGCAGCGCAACAAGGGCATGATCCTTCAACCCGATCAGGTTATGCGTGGTCAGGCCCGCAGCCGTATAGCCGCCGATGGCAAAAAAACCCGCATGTCCCAGGGATATCTGCCCCGCATATCCCATCAGAGCACAGAGCCCGATCACGACCAGGGAATAATACGCCGCCATGGTCAGCTGGGTGAGATAATAGGATGTCCCGGTCATCTTGGTCGTTACCTGAACAGCAACAACCAGCGCGACAAGAGCGGCAACCGGGATGTAACGCCTGGTCATCTCCATCAGAACTCCTTCAGGCCGGCGGCCTCGCGGCTGCCGAACAGCCCGTGCGGCCTGATGAAGAGAATAAGGAGCAAGATGGCGATGGAGACCGCGTCCTGGTAGGCCACCGGCAGCCTGGCTATGGAAAATGCCTCGATCAGGCCCAGCAGAAGACCTGCCGCAACGGCGGCAACGCTGTTACCCAGTCCACCGAGGATGGCCACGGTGAATCCCTTTATTGCCAGCCCCGGTCCCATATCATACTGGGTAAAGGTTATGGGAGACATGACACATCCCGCCAGGGCGCCTATGCCTGCGGAAAGCATAAAGGAAAGTGTCACCATGTTCCTGGAATTGATCCCGCACAGGTTTGCCGCCCGCCGGTTTGCGGCACAGGCCCGCATCTCCCGCCCGGCCGAGGAAAACCGGAAAAATACGCTCAGGAAAAGTACCATCAGGGAACAGACACCGATAACCCACAGCACCTGGGGGGATATCCTGGTGCCCAGGATCGTAACCGAACTGATCGCATCACCCTGGAAATAGGGCAGGGAATGGACGCTTTCGTCCCAGACATGCAGGGCAACTTCGCGGACAAGTATGGAAAGCCCGATGGTGATGATGATCATGCGCAG
>JAJRVA010000129.1 GCA_024277485.1 Deltaproteobacteria bacterium
CAGCAATAAACGCCTCCATTTGCGGGTGCACGTTGCACAATTGGGTATACACTCCCTTCTGGGTGAAGGTGCGGGGCTTCACCCCGCCTGTGGGCCAGGTCCCCAGGTTGTATTTCTCCCTGTCCGGGGAAAAGACGTTGTGCCGCACCTCATCGTTGTTGAGGAAGTCAACGGTTGTTCCTGCCTGGATAGCCAGAACATGCGGGATAAAGGTCATGTTGCGCTGGTCCATGGTCGGATTTTTTTCAGGCGGCCTGAACTCTCCCCCGGCGCCGGCCAGGTAGACCACTGCGGCGGCTTTTTTCAGCTTTGCACCGCCATTAACCATCCCCGTAATGGTGCCCGCCAATGCAGCAGGCATGGCCATGATGGTGAGGAGAAATGATATAACAAGGCAGGTTGTGATCCGCATCAGAGTTCTCCATTTCCTGTTTCAACACTTTTTTCCTGCATGAGAATATCTTCCGGTTCCTTTGAGCCGGTGTCCCTGAAGCGGGCCCGGTAAATGAGGGTGGCGGTAACATAGAGGGAATCATCCTCCTGCCATTCTTCAGGAAGCCGGAAGCGGAAGAGTGAAGTATCCGCTTGCTTTGATTTGATCCGGTTATCGGAAACAATTTTTGTGGCCCGCCAGACAGGCACATTTATATTTCCCCTGTCATCGCCGGTAATGCGTGCAAAACCTTTGCCCGGTCTGCCGGCATAGTCATTGTCCGCATTTCCTCTCCCTCCCCAGTCAGGGACGACAGGCCCATCAATAAATGTAAGCTGCCGGCCATCCTCTGATTCCGCGGTGACAAGCAGTATCATGTTCCTGGTATGCTCTCCGGTAGGCAGGCGGTGCCCCGCGTTGACATTATCAACCTCGACCGATACCTTGAGTTCGTCCCCATCGTACTGGGTTCCCACCTGCAGCTTGGCGGATCCTTCAAGCCGTTTCCGGGTAGCGCCGGCAAAGGTGTGCGGATAGATGTCCCGGGGCTCACGTTCGGTTCCCATGGACGTGCGCACCTGGCCATTGACAATATACCGGTAATAGGGCAGCATTTCCCTGGTCCAGTTCATATGGCAGTCCTGACACTGTCTGCCCTTGTCCTCGTCATCCGGCGGCAGAACGGACTGCCACTCAAGCCATTCCTGGTAGGTCCACTGGTTGGGGATGATCCGCCCCTTTTCATACAACGGGTACTCCTCCGCTTGCGGATAGACGGATGCCACGTCCCAGGTCGTGTTCCCCGGCAGCGGGAAACCGTCCTGGTGGCAGCTCGAGCAGTATTCGCTTTTTTTCAGGAGAGGATTGTAGGAGGCAGCCATGGGCATGGTGACCACATCATCATACGGACCATAGACCAGGAGAGGACTCATCATGCCGCCGCCCATGTTCACTCTGGTCATGGTGATGGCCTGGACACCGGGCTTGTTACCGACACCGACCTCTTTTATTTTGTGACAGAAGTCGCACTCGATTCCCTTGGAAAGGTTCCAGTTTTCCCGTACCGCGATGGCCAGGTCGGTTTTTCCAGGATTCTGCAGGGCGGCAATAGGCAGGTGGCAGTCTGCGCAGCTGTTCTGCTGGTCCGGGCGTTTTTCCCGGATAAACCGGCTGTACTGTTCCTGCACTTGTGTATTCAGAGCCGCCTTGCCCATTCTGGAGGCGCCCCACTCCCACAGGTGTGTTGTATGGCAGTTGCCGCAATCTCTTCCTGCCATCATACCCATGCCCCGATTCCTCACAAAGTTCCTGGGAAGTTGTCCGGCAGGGGAGGTGATCATCATCTGGTAGTCGCCAAAATCCGCCCGGGGAACCTCCTGCAGGATGATGGTCATGGACCTCATGCCCGGACGGTGCATGACCGCTCCATTAAGCCACCCTTCTTTGCCGGCGGTTACCGGAAACTGGAAAAACTTCACACTGGGACTTTTCAGGGCAAGCACAAAGCCTCCCCTGGAATCAGTTGTAACAAACTTTTGATCTCCCATAACCCGGACACGGGCGTCAACAAGCGGCCTGCCGAACTGGTCCCGCACATACCCGGTAATGGAGGCGCTGCCTGATGACAAGGCCGGGGAAACACCAGTCCCGACAGTCAGAAGTACCAGCAGAGAGAGGACAAGAGGGTTCACGCCATTTTCCAGAAGTAAAGATTAAAACTCCGGCCTGATAGCCCCGGTCAGTTTGTCGATACTCAGCCTGGCGACCGGGTTGCCGTTCTCGTCCTTGACATTGACGAAATAGGACTGTCCTTCCAGTGTTATCTCCTCAGCAGAAAGGCGCGTGTCTATGGTGCTGAGATAGTTGGTGGTTATCTGCTGAGCTTCTTCCATGCTGACAGGTCCTGTACCTGTACGGTACTGGTTTCCCTGGCAGGCACACGCAAGAGCTGAGACTGGCGCGATGATGACAGCAAGCAGAGCTATCACGATGAACATCTTTTTCATTGTCTCCTCCAGTTGGTTAAGGTGTTGCCGAACCTCAGTTTCGGCAAATAAATCCACAAAGAACTAAAGCATACTCTGTGCCAATTTGTGGGAACAGAGCGTGAAAAAATACAACTGATTGAATTGTCAATACTTTCATTATACTGGCAGGAGCATAAGATGTCATGATACTGTACATTATTGCCTAAAAAATGTACACTTTAAAGAGGGGCAGGGGAGGTTGGCGCCTAATTTTTAGACAGCTGGGCGGCCAGGAATATTTTGCCATGTATGGAAATGAATCTGTTTGTTTCGTAATTCCAGCAGGTTGGGGTGTCAGGATCGTGTTGTCCCTATACTGGCATTTATTATGCTCTTCCGTGTGAAGGGGACAGTGGGAGAACAGTGGTGAAAATGATACAAGGTATGTACCGTACATGCAGAAAAAGCATTCTATAGTTCCAAAAATATCTCCACCCAGACGGGTGTCCAAATCAGCGGTGGCCATTATTGTCGCCAGTCTTATCCTGGCCGTCCTTCTCGGGGTTTCTATTGTCAGAAATTTCAACAAGGAAGAACAGCTCATCAAGGGTCTTCTGCTGCGTGAGGCTCTGAATCTGGTCCGTACTTTTGAGGCTGGGGCCCGGACCACGATGCAGAACTATATGCAGGGAACAAATCCCCTGGTTACACTTGTCAATGAAACCGTCAAAGAGGAGTCCATTTCCTACATACGGATAGTGGACGAACATGGGAAGTTTATTGCCGGTGCAGGAGAGTGGTTTGAATACGAGGGCAGGCCGAAAGCGGCAGAGGTCCTGAATAGCGGGGAACCGTTCACCATCCGGATTAATGAACGGAACATTTTCGAGGTCGCAACCATTATCGATCCTCTGACCTGTCCGGACTGCCAGGGGCCGGCCATGCAGAAACGATGGCGTTCAGTATGCAATATGAGCAACGCACCGGGTACAAGAAGCTTGAAGACGGTTATTTTTATCGGCCTGCGAACGGATGAACTCAACGAGGCCCGCCATGAGGACGTCCATCATGCCTTTTTCATGTATGGGATCCTCTTTCTTGTCGGAACTACCGGTCTCTATTTTCTCTTTTTTTACCAGAGGATGCAGGTGGCCAGGACAACTCTGTCCAACATGCGGCTGTATACAGAGAACATCATAGAAAGCATGCCCGCAGGTCTTATCAGTCTGGATACAAAGGGAAGGGTCGTGTCCTGCAATTCACATACTGAAGAGCTTGTCGGGGTTTCTTTTTACGAGATGGAAGGGAAAAAGCTGGCGGATGTTTTTCCGGCCGGTCCCCTGGGAGAGTTTGACCCGTACAAGACAGTCCTTGACTGGTCCATTGATGTGACCGACCGGGATGGCAACCTGGTCCCCCTCAAAATCAGCAGTTCTCAGATGCGCGACCATGCCGGTGAAGTGATCGGGACGGTACTCATATTACGGGATATGCGGGAGATTAAAAAAATGGAGCGGAAACTTGAACGCTCCCGCCGGCTTGCCGCACTTGGGCAGATGGCGACCGCGGTAGCGCATGAAATCCGGAACCCGCTTGGCACCCTGCGCGGTTTTGCTCAGTATTGCCGCTCCCAGGCGGAAGAGAACTCGGAAAATCATCAGTACGCGGACCTGATGATGAGCGAGGTTGACCGTCTCAACCAGACAATATCAGGTATGCTCCAGTTTTCCAGGCAGCGGGAACCGGATATGACCGAGGTTGATATGAAGGAGCTGGTTGAAAAGACAGCCACTCTCATGGCCCCTGATTTCATCAGTCACAATATAGCCATGCACCTGGATGTTGAAGACGGACTGCACATAGAAGCTGACCCGGACATGTTGCTCCAGGTTCTACTCAACCTGATAGGCAACAGTATCCACGCCACTCCTGAGGGCGGAGAGATCTCCGTTTCGGTTAAGCGCTCCGGGGAAACCGTGCGTATCGAGGTAAAGGATACCGGCAGGGGGATGACGGAAAGCGAGCGCGACAAGATGTTCAACCCGTTTTTTACCACCAGAAAAAAAGGTACCGGCCTGGGGCTGGCCGTCAGCCACCAGATCGTCGAGCAGCATGATGGTCATTTTGAAACCGAAAGCAGCCCGGGAAAGGGAACAACCATAACCGTTGTTCTGCCACTCTCACAATATGGAAACGAACATGGAGAATAACAAGGCAAGAACCATCCTGATTACCGACGACGACATGGCACACCGGACCATGTTGAAGGTCAACCTGGCCGGGTTCGGGTACACTCTCCTGGAGGCCTCGGACGGGGACGAGGTTCTGCCCATCCTGAGGCAGCGCCATGTAGACCTGATACTGCTGGACATAAAAATGGAGAGGATGGATGGCCTGGCCGCTCTTTCCGCCATGTCGGAGGCCGGCTACGATATCCCTGTCATCATGATTACCGCCTTTTCTTCCGTGGAAAGCGCGGTGGAGGCAATGAAAAGGGGAGCCTTTGATTACGTGGCCAAGCCCATTGACATCGAGGAGCTGAAACTTGCCATTCACAAGGCCCTGGATTTCCGCCGCCTGCACGAGGAAAATGAACAGTTGAGAGAACGCCTGAAGGAACGTTTTTCCTTTGGCAGTATAATCGGCAAAAGCCGGGTGATGCAGGAAATGTTTGCCACCCTTGCGCTCGTGGCGCCGTCCGATGCCACTGTGCTCATCACCGGTGAATCGGGAACAGGCAAGGAACTGGTGGCAAACGCACTGCATGAGAACAGCAGCCGCAGGGATTTTTCCTTTGTCAAGGTGAACTGCGCGGCGCTGCATGAGAACCTGCTTGAGAGTGAGCTGTTCGGCCATGAAAAAGGGGCCTTTACAGGGGCCAACGAGCAGCGCAAGGGCAGGTTTGAACTGGCTGATAAGGGGACCCTGTTTCTTGATGAAATCGGAGATATGAGCCTGCAGACCCAGGCAAAGATTCTCCGGGTTCTCCAGGAGGGTGAGTTTGAAAGGGTGGGCAGCGGCAGGACCATGCGCACGGATGTCCGGCTCGTTGTGGCGACGCATAAAGATCTGCAGGCCATGGTAAAGAAGGGGGAATTCCGCCAGGATCTTTTTTTCCGCCTTTCCGTGGTCCCTGTTGAGCTGCCGCCGCTCAGGGAGCGAAGCGGTGATATTCCGGAGCTGGCAAACTTTTTTCTGAAGAAATATTCGGCGAAAAACAACAAGGATATCAAGGGATTCTATCCGGAGGTCATGAATTATTTTGTCCGCTACCAGTGGCCCGGCAATATCAGGGAGCTGGAAAATACGGTTGAACGGGCGGTTATTCTCTGCCTGGGCGAGAACATAACAGTGAAGGAACTTCCACGGAATATCTGCCCGGAGGGGGCCAGGGACCCCGGGCCGCAACTGCCTGAAGCCGGCTTTACCCTGCGTGATATGGAAAGGGAGCTGATCCGTTCAACCCTGGAGCAGACCGGCGGCAATAAAAGCAAAACCGCGAAAATACTTGGTGTTGCCCGTCAGACCCTGCTGAACAAGATCAAGGAATATGGATTATCGTAGAAAAAGTTATCAGTTACCAGTCTTCAGTTGAAAGAATGCAGCCTCCGGCTGGTTAGAAAACAAACTGCAAACTGCCAATTGATAACTGCCAACTGTTTTTATAATTCATACAGTTTGTCGTCTTTGGCCGGAGGTGGCGGACCGGTGCGGACCTTTTTTTTCATGGCCTCGAAAGAGAAGGCGTTGTCCCCATCCATCAGGTCGCCCATCTCCTGTTCGATCCGGTCCGGGTCCTCGCCTGCTTCGAGGCGGGACAGGGCTTCCTCCATCTGGTCGCCCAGGGAGATCCCTGTTCTGTCCGAAAATATGCGCATCAGGCCGGCCATCTGCCTTGGGTCGTCCTCGTTGATGTTTTCCGCCTCGCGGAGCAGCCCTTCAAAGGCCTTTTCCATCTTTGCCTCATCCAGGCCCGCCATGGGGTCATTCTCTTCCCCGGCCCTGCCGAGGGTGGCAAAGGTAGACAGCATTTTGCTGATTTCCCTGCGGCCGCACCGGGGACAGTCGGGCCGTTTTTCCGTGTTTATCCTGCGGGAAAAAAAGTTGAAAACAGTATTGCAGTCGGGACAGAAAAATTCGTAGATAGGCATTTTTGTGATAGCCTGATAGTATTTGGTCTAACCAGCTAATATATCGTCAACATCCGTTTCTTCAACCTGGTCGGTCACGATAACCTCACCGATCCGGGTTGGCAGCACAAAAAAGACCCTGCCGCCGATGGTTTTTTTGTCGGTCTGAAGATACCCTTTTATTTTTTTTCGGTCAAGATTGTCCGGAATGGTTGTCGGCATGGAGAAGTCGTGTATGAGGCGGATTATTTTTTCCGCTTCATCCGGGGCCAGGTGGCCGGTACGGACAGCGAGTTTCGCGGCAATACACATGCCGACAGCGATTGCCAGGCCGTGGATCAGCTTGAAATCCGAGGCGGCCTCAATCGCGTGTCCAATGGTATGGCCGTAGTTGAGGATTCTCCGCAGTCCTCCCTCCCGCTCATCCTGTTCCACCACCCATGCTTTGATTTCGCAGCAGCGGGTGATGGTATCGGTAATGGTCTTTTCGTCAAGGTTGAGTATCTTGTGCCGGTTGTCCTGCAAAAACCGGAAAAAGTCCGCATCAGCGATAACGCCATACTTGATCACCTCGGCCAGGCCGCCCAGAAGCTCGTCTTCCGAAAGGGTCTGGAGAACGCCGGTGTCAATATACACGGCCCCTGGCTGGTAAAAGGTGCCCAGCAGGTTCTTGCCCTCCGGAATGTCCACCCCGGTTTTTCCCCCCACCGAGCTGTCAACCTGGGCCAGCAGGGTTGTCGGCACCTGGATGAACGGAATGGAGCGCATGTATATTGAGGCAAGAAAGCCGGTAATATCACCGGTCACGCCGCCGCCAAGGGCAATCAGTCCATCCTTGCGGTCAAAGCCGAGATCAGCCAGGCGGCTGGCAAGCATCCCTGTGGTCTGCAGGTTTTTACTTGCCTCTCCGCGCGGTAAGGTGATGATTTCCGCGCTGATACCGGCACCCGCAAGACTGTCCATGAGCTGCCGGCCGTACAGCCCGGCAACATGATCATCACTGATCACCCCGTACCGTTTGGCGCTGTTGCGTTCCCTGAGGTCAGAGCCGATCCGGCCCAGCAGCCCCCTTTCCAGGATGATGGGATAACTTCGATCGTCGAGCCCGACCTGGATGACTGTCCGGGTATTTTCTGCGCTCATTTCCTCTTCCTATAAAAAAGGAGATGCCCTGAGGACATCTCCTTCTCTCAACGAAACCCGGGTGACCGAGTTAATTACATGGAGTCGCCGGAAGCAGCGCCCTGCATTTTGACCTCAACCTTTTCGGTCAGGCCGGCATAGTATTTTTTGAGGTGATCCAGAACCTCGTCGCGGCCAAAGTGATCCACGATATCGGCGCCTTCGGACAGCGCCTTGCGCAGCTTGGTGCCGGAAAGGATGACGCGGTCTTCCTTGGTATGCGGGCAGGTCCGCAGGGACGCCATACCGTCGCACTTGTGGCAGTAGAAGGTCCAGTCGATCTTCATGGGCTTGCACTGCAGGTCCTTGCCCGGATCCCCGGTTTTGGGAATGCGGTCAAAAATTTCCTGGGCCTCGAACAGGCCGTAGAAATCGCCGACACCGGCATGGTCGCGGCCGATCAGCATGTTGTTAACGCCATAGTTCTGGCGGAAGGTAGCATGGAGCAGACCTTCACGGGGACCGGCATAACGCATGTCCAGCGGGTAGCCGGCATTGATGACATTGTCCTTGACAAAGTAGTTGTCAATCAGGATCTCAATGGCCTTGACCCGGGTTTCAGCCGGGATGTCGCCGGGCTTCAGGTTGC
>JAJRVA010000130.1 GCA_024277485.1 Deltaproteobacteria bacterium
CCAGGGCGTTCATAATTTGCCAGAACCTGGCTCTGCTCATGGACGTGCCCCGGTTACTGAGGAAGAGGTATGGACTGGTTTTTTTCTTGAGGAAGGTTGGGCGGCCGCGGTCGAGATATTCTTTAATCTTGTTTCCGGCTCGTTCACTAAAGGGAATAATCCGCTCTTTATTGCCCTTGCCGATGACCCGTACCTGATAACTGATCAGGCTGCAGTTGTTGACCGGCAGGGTGACCAGTTCTGTAACCCGCATGCCGGTAGCGTACAGCAGATAGAGCATGGCATAATCCCTGAGAATGAGCGGTGTTTTTTTGGGCGGCAGGGTAAGCAGCCGGTCAACCTCGGCGACGGTCAATGCCTTGGGCAGGCTGGAACCGGTTTTGGGAGGGTCGATATCGGTGACCGGGTTGACGGTGATGGTTTTTTCTCTGATCAGAAAGTCAAAAAAAGCTTTCAGGGCCGCAAGTCTACGGGCGTTACTGCGGGAGCTGATTTTCTGCCGGTGACAGTGGTGAAAGAATCCACGCAGGTGTTCACTTGTAATCTGTGACGGCACTGCAATTCCTGATCGGTCAAGATGGGCAAGAAAGAAATTGAGATCTGATGCGTAGGAAACAACTGTATTGTGCGAGAGTCTTCTCTCGGCAGTCAGGTAGCTGAGGAAAATATCCAGGTGCCTGGAGAGTTCGTTTGTACTCAGGGTGCGTCCGGCAGGGGTGAAGGGTTGGTCGGGGAAAACAAAAAAGCCTGTTGCTCTCGCAACAGGCTTTTTGCTACATTCTGCTTCTCATACGGTTGTACTTGCGGAGTTTCCGCAATGCTTCGGCGCTCTTGCGACGTTTTTTCACACTGGGCTTCTCGTAATACTCACGTCGTTTCAGTTCGCGTTTAATCCCGTCTATCTGAAGCTTTTTCTTCAGCTGCCGGATTGCGTACTCAATGTCGCCTCTGACTTCAACCTCGATCATTTAAAATCACATCCTTTCGATCTGCTGGTGACGGGTTTCCCCCGTCTCTTTGATAAAATGAAAACTGAATCTTATCTTGTATTCAACAATGGTTGAAATGTCAACCGGAATGCTTGGCAGGCGGAAAGATTTTGCCGGGATTGAGGATATTTTCGGGATCAAAAAGGTGTTTTATTTTCTGCATGGTGGCCAGAGCAACGGCGTCGAGTTCCAGTTCAAGAAAGGGCTGTTTGGTTATGCCGATGCCGTGCTCACCTGAAAGTGTCCCGCCGAGATCTACCACAAATGCAAAGAGTTTTCCCCTGGCATCCTCGCCCTGGGTTGCCTCCTCTGTATCGCTTCTGTCGATCATAATGTTGACATGGATATTACCGTCCCCGGCGTGACCAAAGGTGAGGATGGTGAGATCAAGATCCCGGCCCAGTTTTTCGGTGAATTCGACCAGGTCAGGGATTTTAGAGCGCGGCACCACTATATCCTCGCTGATTTTATCAGGCTTCAGGGTGAAGGAGGCCGGGGATATGGAGCGGCGGGACTGACAAATAGCGGTATACTGCTCCTGGCCATCGGCGTACAGGTAGTTGATACGGTGTTGCTCCAGAAAACGGAGAAATTGCTCCTTCTGCGTGTCTACTTCTGTCTTGCTGCCGTCCATTTCTATGAGGAGAAGGGCCCTGGCTGCCGAATCCAGGTCCAGGGAGATGCGGTCTCTCACCAGGTTGACAGCGGTTTTGTCCATGTATTCCAGGGTGCAGGGGGTAATGCCTGCGGACAGTATTTTTGTGACCATCCCGGTTGCGTCTGCCAGGGAGGTGAAGGTCAGAAGCCAGGTTTCTTTTTTCTCGGGCAGGGGGAGTGGTCTGATGATCATTTTGGTGAAGATGCCCAGCGTGCCCTCGGAGCCGACAAAAAGGCGGGTCAGATCATAGCCGACCACACCCTTTTCCGTCCTGACCCCGGTCTGGAGGATTTCACCGGTGGGCAGCACGACCTCAAGCCCGATAATATAATCCTTTGTTACGCCGTATTTAACGGCACTTGGGCCGCCTGCACATTCAGCTGCATTACCGCCGATGGTGCAGAATTTGAGGCTGGCCGGATCCGGCGGGTACATCAGATTGTGTTTTTTGAGTGCGGTCTGGAGGTCCCCGGTTATGACGCCGGGTTCGACAACAGCAATCATGTTGTCCGGGTCGATTTCCAGGATCCGGTTCATCCTGCTGGTTACCAGGACCACGCCCCCGGCTATGGGCAGGCTGCCGCCGGTCATGCCGCTGCCCGCTCCCCTGGGAACCACTGGAAAACCGTATTGATTGGCCAACAGGAGGATTGCGGAAATTTCCCCTGTATTCTGCGGCAAGGCCACGGCCTCGGGCAGAAAGGTGCGCCCAGTCCCGTCATAGCTGTAACAGCTCAGTTCTTCCGCTGTTGTAAACAGGTTTTCTCTGCCCACGATGGTTGTGAGTTTGTCGATGATTGTTGTATCCATAGCGTCAGAATAATGAAATCGGGCAGGATACACCAGATTTTTCCTGAAAAACATTGAAAATGTTGCTGATCACAGCATTGTCAGGTTTCAGGTTTCAGGTTTCAGGTTTCAGGTTTCAGGTTTCAGGTTTCAGGTTTCAGGTTTCAGGTTTCAGGTTTCAGGTGACAGGTGACAGGTGACAGGTGACAGGTGACAGGTGACAGGTTATTATACGTTGGAAAGTTGCGTTAATAAAAAACAGGGGAGCTACGTATGGACAGGGTACGATTGGCATTGATAGCCGGTGGAGTTTCAGGAGAGCGG
>JAJRVA010000131.1 GCA_024277485.1 Deltaproteobacteria bacterium
ATAAAGTTAATGCATAAAAACGGCAAGGAGTTGTTTCAGGCAGTTCGACGTAAAACATGCCAGCAACAAATAGTTTATTGACTATCTCTTTTTTTTCTGGTAACGAGTATTTTTATCAGTAAGCTACCGCATGTGAGTCGGTTGTGGTATCTTTTTTTTACAGGAAATCAATAGTTCTAATTTTTCTGGATTGTCTTTTGCACCTGTTTCGAAACTACGAGGTTATCTGTAATGATCATAACTGTCCGTAACATTGATTTCATTCCGAAAAATTTTGTTCTCCTGGCCGCTGCATTGCTGGTAAGTCCATGGTTTGGCAGTGCAGCAGATGCGGCACAAAATTTTGACAAGGTTCTCAAGTTTGACGGCATCATCTTTCAGGTAACCTGTGCCAACGAGGGGTCATTAAACGATCTGACCATCACCCCGGACGGGCTGGAAATTGACAACTCGGCCATGCACAAAAAGGACATCGACGGCATCGTCACCGGCGCCGATGTCGCGGACATCAATGAAGACGGTTCCCCGGAAATTTACGTGTATATCACCTCGGCCGGCAGCGGTTCCTACGGCAGCCTGGTCGCCTACGGCGCCAACAGGAAAAAATCGCTCAGCGAAATCTACCTGCCCCCCCTGGAGGACGACAAGATCAACTCCAGGGGATACATGGGCCATGATACATTCTCCATCAGGGGTAACCGCCTGGTCAGGAGCTTCCCGATCTACAAAGACGGCGATTCCAACGCACAACCCACCGGCGGTACACGAACCTTGGAATACAAACTGATCTCGGGCGAGGCGACCTGGCAGCTGGTACTGGTGAAAAGCTCGAACCAGTCATCCTGATCTCCCGGCCGGTCATCAGCTTGTTTTCCCGGTGCGGAAAAACAGGATGTACCACTCCCCTGAACCAGGGAGGCCTGAAAACTCTCGTTGTGCCGATCGTCTATATTTCGATCCTGCCGGGCATGCCGCCGCAGCTGGCTCCAGAGACATTATGATCATGAAAAATATAGGAAAACACTGATATTCCCTCACCCTCAATCATCTTGGAATTATAATGAAATTTTTTATCCCCTTGCTCTTGTGCTTCTCTCTCATCCTTGCGTTCAGCATCAGCCATACTGCCTGGGCGGAAAACATCGCTCCGAACACGGAGGATCTGCGCAACCTGCTGCAAAAAATGGTCGATCCTGATCTTGAATCACTGCCCGAGGCATACGGATCGGCGCCGGGCGCTGTCCTGCAGGTGGACGGGCCTGGTTTTCATTTTCTTGATGCGGCTGGTTATGCCGACGTGTCCAGCAAAACCCCGGTCAAACCGGACGACCGGTTCGCCATTGGCAGTTCCACCATGATGTTCACAGCAGTCCTGCTGGTCCAGCTGGCCGAACAGGAGGTTTTGGGTCTCAACGATTCACTGGCAAAATGGCTGCCGGAATGGACGGCAAGGATCCCGGATAGTGAGGAAATAACCCTGAGCTATCTTGCCGGCCACGCCTCCGGCATCCGTGATTACGGCGACGAGCTGTTCAGCGCCGGTCTTGAGAACCCCGCCACCCTGGCAAAACAGTTCACCCCGGCGGAGCTGGTCCGGCTTGCCCTGGCGGGTGGCCCGCCCGATTTCCCCCCTTTCCCGCCCGGCAACTGGAAATACAGCAATACCGGATTCATCCTCCTCGGCATGGTCCTGGAAAAGGCAACAGGAAAAAAATTCAGCGATCTTCTCCAGGAAAAAATACTGCATCCCCTCAAGATGACCGACACGACCTTTCCAGGCAGCGTCCCGCCGGAAGGATCTCTCGTCCACGGGTACGCATCCTACCCGGACGGACGCGACACAACCGCCTGGAACCTCTCCCAGGGGTGGGCAGCGGGAGGCATTATTTCCACGGCGGGTGATCTGAGAACCTTTCTCCGCGCCCTGGCGCAGGGTACCCTGTTCAAGGATAAAAGCACGGTCCTGGCCCTGGGTGATTTTGTCAGAAATGACTTTATCAAGCAACATGCCGGCGTGTCCGGTTACGGCCTGGGCCTCATGGAGTACACCAGGGGTGTCTGGGGCCATGACGGCCAGGGCACCGGTTTTGAAAATGTCCTGATGTTTGTGCCCGGCACGGAATACACCGTGGTTGCCCTGACCAACGCCTCCCAGGGACCGATTTTGCAGATGCGGAGCCTGGCTCCCATGCTGCAGACCATGGCGGGAGTGGACCCGGTACAGGCTCCGGAGTTTCCCCGGCCCGAACCAAAATACAGTAACAAGCGTTCCCTTGACTTCAAGCCGCATGTCCATGCCATGAACACCATGGACATGGATCGTGTTCGTGCTCTGGACAAACTGCTGCTCAGCGCCACCGTTCCGGAGATCCGGCAGCTCCTGCAAAGTGGCAAAACCAGTTCCGAGGAACTGGTGATCTACTATCTCAACCGCATCCAGTTCTACGACTGGAATCAGCTCAACTCGGTCATAGAACTGAACCCCGAAATTATTGAAGAGGCCCGCCAACTGGACAGAGAACGGAAAAACGGACGAACGGGCGGCCCCCTGCACGGCATCCCGGTTCTGCTCAAGGATAACATCGCGGCCCGCGGCATGCACACCACGGCCGGAGCCTGGGCTATGAAGGACTGGCTTCCCGCCCGGGACGCGAAACTGGTTGAGAACCTGCGCCGGGCCGGGGCC
>JAJRVA010000132.1 GCA_024277485.1 Deltaproteobacteria bacterium
CGCCTATTCAATATTCTGCACCTGCTCACGGAGCTTTTCAACCTCGTTTTTCAGGTCCACGGACATGTGAGCAATGTCACCATTTGCAATCTTTGATGCTATGGTGTTCACTTCCCTTAAAAATTCCTGCAGCAGAAAATCCAGGCGTCGGCCAACCGGTTCATTACTCTCCAGGAATGATTTGAACTGGGAGACATGGCTGCGCAGCCGAACCATCTCCTCTGTCACATCCGCCTTGTCGGCAAGAAGCGCTGCCTCCTGGGCCAGCCTGACAGGATCAATGTCGATTCCATCAAGCAACCTGTTGATCCTGTCCCGCAGGTCATTGTGACGCGACCGGACAATCTCCGGAATTTTCTCTTCCAGCATTTCCATGCAGGAGGAAAAACCATCAAGACGCTCAAGCAGGTCCTCCTTGAGGGCACTGCCTTCCTGTTCCCGCATGGAGCAGCATTCCCCGATTGCCACATCAAGGGCGCTGCAGATCATTTTCCACTCCGTATCCAGGTCCGGATTACGGTCTTCCTGGCTGATAATGTCCCGCAGGGTCAACATGTCACTCAACTCGACCGGTGCGTTGATGCCAAGCTCCGACTTCAGCTTCATACAGCAGGAGTGGTACTGTCTGGCAAGCTCGGAGTTGAGCGACAACAGGGGAGTACTGCCTGCATCGCCCACAAGCTGTATGCTCACCTCAACGCGACCGCGGTCATGGTTTGAAGCAATCATCCTGCGAACTCTATCCTCCAGGGGGGCCAGGGAGCGCGGCAGGACAATCCGCTGGTCCAGAAAACGATGATTGACCGTTTTTATCTCAGCCACCCATGTCCGTCCTTCAGAGGCTGCTTCACCACGCCCAAACCCTGTCATGCTTCTCGGCCGCATATCTTCTCCCTGATCCTCATTCAGCCTGCAGAGCTGCGCACAGCTCGTCTGCCGTCACCGAAGCTGTTCCAATTTTCCCCACAACTATACCGGCAGCATGATTGGCCATAACAGCCGCATCAAGCATTGAACATCCAGCACCAAGTCCCAGAGCCAGGGTGGCGGCAACAGTATCACCGGCTCCGGTTACATCATACACTTCCTTGGCCATGGTGGGAATCGTCACCAGCCGGTCATCTTCATCGAGCAGAGCCATCCCCGATTCTCCCCTTGTTACCAGCACTGCTTCACAACCGATATCCTCTTTAATCTGCCGGGCCGCAACCAGCAGTTCCTGGTCACTCTGTATTTCCCTGCCGCTTATCAGGCTTGCCTCATGGTTATTCGGCGTTATCACTGTTGCGCCGACAAAACGGTGCAGGTTCGCCGGCTTGGGGTCAACTACCAGGGGAATACTGCGGCCGTCCCGCTCCATCACATCCCTCCGCAGCCGGTGCAGCCGGATCATGAGGGACTCGTTCACAACTCCTTTTGAATAATCGGACACGATAACGGCGTCAAAATCGGCGAGATGCCTGTCGAGATACGCGATCATCCCTTCAAGGGGTTCCCTGGAGAGTTCCCCTGTTTTTTCCCTGTCAAAACGAACCACCTGCTGTCCCTGCGCGACGACACGGGTCTTGACGGTGGTCGGCCTGCCACCGCGAACCAGCCCGTCAACCGGTGCCGGCAACCTGCCGACCAGATCAACCAGCTGCTCACCGGCAACATCGCTGCCGATTATACCGCACAGGGCTCCTGTGCCGCCGAGGGAATAAATATTTTTCAGCACATTGGCACTGCCGCCGAGAAGGAGCTCCTCCCGGTTGACATTTACCACCGGCACAGGAGCTTCCGGCGAAATACGGGAAACCGTTCCCCAGACAAACTGGTCAACAATAATATCACCGATGACCAGAATCCGGACATTGTCGAATCGGGCAACAGCCTGTTGTAATGGTGCAGACCCGGTCACGAATCCATCTCCACAATGCGCTCCGCCAGACGTTCAGCGGAAAAAACCAGCGATTCGATATCAAGAAAATCAAGGACATGCCGGTCAAAGAGCACTTTCACCCGGCTTTCAAAACCGTCCTCAGGCTCCTCATCCCAGAACAGAAGGTAGTGAGGCAGGCGGGGCAGCACGGGAATAACGAGCCCCAGCGCAGCATTCTGGCCATCCGGTCCCGGTGAAGCATTCAGTCGGTAACATATATCGGCCAGACGTGCGTCGCGGCCACTGAACCTCCTGGCCAGCGGCTGCTCACAATAGGCGGACAGGGTACGGACTTTGGATATGGAGTTGGGCAGGCTTTCCATCCCCACCCAGTCATGCTGAGGCATGCTTCCCCCGCCAAACGAAACATAATTATACAGGAGAATCTGGTCCCGGGGGTCAACGAGCTCACATGCGTCCATACGTACCTCGTCTTTGGTCAACGCAACACTGCAACCCAGATAGGTAAAATGAAGCTGATCAGGATTGCGGCCGGACCAGTCAGCCCCAAGCATTGGTGCCAGACTTTCAAAATCCATGTCCCGGATCTTTGACTTCAGGTGGGAAACCAGGGCCATATCCCGCTTGTCCTGCCCCTGCCTGACGCTTTCCAGAGCATCCCCGTCTGTTTCAGCATTGTGAACAATGTACGGAGCAGCCGGGTCAAGATATGGACACCCGGCAGGATCTGCGCCACCTTTCGTTACCGCAACAGCAAAAGCAAGGCAGGCCGGATGACCGCATTCACCACAGTTTGACCCTGCGGTGAATTTTATGAATTCAAGCGGGTTCAACGCACTCGTGAAAAAAACAATCTTTTAAGGGCTGACTTCTTCGGGCAGGAGCCCCCTCAACGCAGTGAGTATCCAGCACCGCTATTTGGTCAACTCATTGAGCGCTTTCGTTACCTCGTCAGTAATATCAATTGATTCGTCTACATGAACAACAGCAGCCCTGGGAAGCACGACCTTATACCCTTTTTCCTTTGCCACCTTGGATACAACCTCTTCCATTTCCTGGAGGATCGGGCCAAGCTGTTTTTCCTGCAGCGCCTTGAGTTCCAGGTTAGCATCATCCTGTTTCACACGGAGATCGCGCCGTTTCTTCTGGAACTCAATGCCCTTGTCCTGTTTTTTCTCTTCACTCCAGACGGAACTCTTTTTTTCAATTTCCTGCTGCAGGGCCACAAGCGCATCTTCATCCGCCTTGAATTTTTCCTGCAATTCCTTGACTTTCTTCTCCATTACCTGCTGCGCTTTTTTTCCTGCCTCAGAGTTTGCGAGGGCTTTCTGCATGTCAAGCACGACTATGGCGGTGTCGGATGCATGGACGAAACTTCCTGAAAATGATGCAACTGCGAAAAAAACCGCCGCAAAAATAAAAACAGGTACTCTTTTAGATACTTTCACATTGTTCTCCTTCAGATATAATACATTCAGCGTTGAAAAACGATTTTGATTCGTGGACGGAAAAGTGACGTACTAAACAAAAACGGGAGAGGACACGCGCCCCCTCCCGTAACCAGTGTGAAAAAAATTCTATCTGACGATAACAAAATCATCGCGCCGGTTCTGGGCCCATGACAATTCATCATGACCATAGAGAAGCAGCTTTTCCTCGCCCCAGCTTACCGTGTTCATACGGGACGCGTCAACGCCCAGATTAACAAGGTATTTCAGCGCACTCTGGGCCCGTCTTTCACCAAGCGCCAGGTTATACTCCTTGGTCCCCCGCGGATCGCAATTTCCTTCAATCCTGATTTTGACATCCGGATTCCGTTTGAGGAAATCCGCATTGGTCTCGATACGCTCAACCTGATCAGCCCGGATCATGGAAGAATCAACATCAAAATACACCGGGAGCATGGGCCCGGAAGTGCGACCTTCCATGATATTGTCTCCGGCAGCAACTTCCGTTTCAAGTGGTTCATCAGGTCCCATGGCATTTGGGTCTCCGCCGGCCTCCGGACCACTGACAGTCTTTTTACCACAACCTGAAAACATAACGGCGACGAAAAGCACGAAAAGGGCTGACAGAAGCAGGGATCTTTGTCCACTCATAGCATCCTCCAATAATCACGGATATCCAATCTTTAAATTTACCCGTTACCCTACTAAAATCAGAGAGGAATTCAACATTTTTTTCGATCAGGTCAAATTCACTTGCAAAACTGCCGCATGAGTTCTAAATATCTACATCTTATATGTATCCCATTCGGAAACCGGTTTTTTGGTCTGAAATCAGGATAACTGACACGCCTGACTCCGAAAAAACCTTTCCCGGATGGATACCGGGCAACAGTTTTTTCATCCCCACCCTTACGTTCAAGTGTGTTGAATGAGCAGAAAACAGGCTGTACCATCACTTAAGGAGCTTACATGCCGTAACGCTTTTGGTTCATATTTCGGCATATCCCAGGATATATTTGACACTGTCTGGAACAGGCTTACAGGAGCGGATGGAAATTCGGTCATCTACATCTCAATGGAAATCGGAGCTGATCCGGATGTTTTTCACCCTGTACTGGATTTCCTCCTGAAAAAAAAACTCACCAGGTCGCCTGACGCACATTTCCAGGGCCTGATTGCCAAATACCTGTACGGTCCCCGGAAAATACCCAACTACAGCGGTGGATTAGGGGTTCTGGCCGGTGACACCTTAAAAAGCCTTGCCGACACACATATTCCTGTTGCTGCCGTCAGCCTGCTGTACAGGGAGGGATACTTTTCTCAGCATGTCGATTCCAGGCTCGGCCAGATTGACCACGCCACTTCATGGAAACCGGAAGATACCCCGACTCTGTACCAGCTGCATGAACCCGGCTTGCCGGAAAAACCGCTTGAAGTTTCAGTTCCCCTGTTCAACGGTGACGAGAAAGCCACAGGTATAAAGGCCCGGGTATGGGTAAAAATGGAGATAGCCCAGGATCTCGATTATTTTGCACCTGAATTTCTCCTGGATTATAATCTGCCCACGTCCCCGGAATGGGTCAGGGAGGCATGCCGGCAGCTGTACAGTGCCAAAACCGACCTGGTGAAGGCCAACCAGCGCCGTCTCCTCGGCTCGGGAGTCCTGCCTGTCATGGAGAAACTGGGACTGACGGCCAATACCTTTCATCTCAATGAACAGCACGGCGTAGCCGTCACCCTGCACCTCCTGCTCAGGGAACTCAGAAATATGCAGGAGCCGGAACCGGTGGAATCCGTGTCTGAACAAAACATTCTTTCCGCTGTGAACAAGGTTGCACAGCGGATTGTGTATACAATTCACACTCCGGTCAAGGCGGGCCATGACCGGTTTGACAGGGCCCTCTACTCAAAAATAACCGAGAAAACATGCCGGCAGATACTGAACCTCCTGGCCCATGACGAGGAAGCACCTGACGAATATAATTTCACATCTTTTGCCATGCGGGTGAACAGGGCGGTCAACAGTGTAAGCAGGCTGCACAGAGACGTCACCCGGCGGCAGTTCCCCCGGTTTGCCGACAAAATCTGTGCTATAACCAACGGTGTACACTTGGCTACATGGGTAAGCGAAAACAGGGCAAAAGTTTTTGATGGGTGCCAGGAAATCGCCGACTGGCGCGGCAATCCAGGATCTTTTGCCGGTGCCGACCTCGTTTCCGCCGCCGGATTCCGGCAGCAGCTCGCTGCAGCATGGCAAAAGGACAACGCACTTCTCTCTGAATATATCAACACCATGCTCATCACCCACCGTACCGAGATGAGCGAGACGTGGCTTGAGCCCCCCAACTACCTTTCCCGTATTGATGGGGACTCCTCTCTTGAACCGGGTGTCTATACCATTGGCTTTGCGAGACGCTTTTCGACCTATAAACGGGCTGACCTTATTTTTGATGACATTACCGCCCTGGCACGAATCCTGATCAGGGGAAACTGGAAAGTCAACTTCATCTTTGCCGGCAAAGCCCATCCGCAGGATGAACCCGGCAAGTCTGTCATCAAGCTTATCCTTGACATCCAGGAGAGGCTGTACAATGAAAGCCACGGCCTGGCCAAACTGGTTTTTATTCCAGGATATGACATGGAACTCGCCAAAATGATGGTTTCCGGATCCCATGCGTGGCTGAACAGTCCCAAACGACCCCTTGAGGCCAGCGGCACCAGCGGCATGAAGGCCGCCATGAACGGTGTCCCCAATATCAGCGTCATGGATGGCTGGTGGGTGGAAGGATACCATGATGGACAAACCGGCTGGAAATTCGGCTTTGAAGGTTCGGTCAGGGAAGCCGACATGAGTGAAGACCGGCATACCCTCCTTTACGCAGAGGACTCTCTTTCCTTTTACAGTATCCTGCCGGAAATTTTGCGCACCTTTTATGAGCAGCCTGAGAGCTATCTGGATATGGCCATTAACAACCTGCAGCTCAATGTACCGATTTTCAATACCCACAGAATGGTCGCGGAATATGTCCGGAAATACGATCTCAAACTTGACAGACAGACTGCGGAACTGATGGCTGCATTCAGAGAGCTTTACCAGAGTGAAAAGGAAAACGAATGATGCATTCACTCATTTCATTGAATTTCACCATCCATCCTGCTACATTCTGCAGGCAGATATCTTTTTGACCCGAGCAGAGCAAGGAGAGACCCCCATGGCCCGTTCTCATAATCCCAACAGTGCAACAAACAGGACCATTGACGCCTTAGACCGCAAAAGGGAAAGGGAACGCTGGTTCCTTCTCTCCAAAGCCAGAGACAATGCAGCAGAATTAACGACAATGCTCGTCCAGCGCCTCATTGATGAGCATATCATTGAGACCAATTCAGACGGGGCCATCCGCGAAGCGGTGGAAAAACAGCTGAAAAGCATGGCTGATATGGATGAATTTGACATGCAGTTCAAGATCGCTCCCATCCGCTCCGTGGCCCGGGATCCGAATATCATCAGCCTCTACATCACGCAGTTTATCATTGAGGACCTGATCGACCACCCTAACATCCAGGATGTGTTTGGTGATGACTCTGACATTTACAGGGCTGTTGACTCCGTGTTTTCCAAAATACGCCCGCAATAACGTGCTTCAGTCCTGCCTTGAGCATGCCTGCCTGCCACCCTGACCGGGTACCCGCTCTTGTTTTTGCCAACTGTCATGGAGAAATCATTGATTATGCCGGCCTGCGTATGGCCGGAAGCAGCTGCGGTCGGTTTTCACTTCCCGACAAAAAAGACCTGATAGAACTGCCCGAGGGCAGCGAACTCTTTGTTCTGCCGGGCAGGCTTCCGGTCGGCATTGAGCCTGACACCGGTGAACCGGCCCTGCTTGACCGCAATCCTTATGATGACAGTCAGCCGCAGGCCGTGGCGGCATTTATGGCACCGGCGCATACTGCCCTGTACTCAGCCGCCTACACCTCGCTTGATAACGCCCCGGTCCTGCCTCTTTTTGCGTATACGGCTGTCGGCTGGGAGGACGGTAAATTCTGGGTTGCCGGTTTCAGGTCCGACAGTGACTGTCGGCAGGACGCTGTACAGTTTGACCAGCATACAATAAATATAAAGACCAGGAAACGCCTCAGGCAGTACCCGGACAACCGGCTCATTCAACACTTAGGCAAATGCTGTCTGACCTACGGGTGCCCGGCTGCACGCAACTTTTTCCTGGGCCGCTGGGAAGCGCCCCTGCCCACATCCCCCCGGTGTAACGCATCCTGTGTCGGCTGTATCTCTCTGCAACCGTCCGGATGCTGCCCGGCCACCCAGGACAGGATACGGTTTGTTCCCCGCCCGGCCGAGATTGCCGAGATTGCTGTTCCTCACCTTGAAAAGGCCCGGAAACCGATTGTGAGCTTCGGACAGGGATGTGAGGGAGAGCCGCTGCTGCAGTCAGACACACTGGTAAGGGCCATTGCCATGATCAGATCAAAAACAGCGCGGGGAACGATCAACCTGAACAGCAATGGAAGTCTTCCTGGAGCAGTTGAACGTCTTGTCCATGCGGGACTGGACTCCATCCGGGTATCCCTGAACAGTGCCCGACCCGAGTATTATGAGAGGTATTACCGGCCGTCCGGATTTTCCTTTGAGGATATAAAAAAATCAATTACTGCGGTCAAAAGGGCCGGCCGTCATGTCTCCCTGAACTATTTTATCCTGCCCGGCTTTACAGACGACCCGCAGGAGTTTTCAGGACTGTGTGAACTCATTGAATCCTGCCGCCCTGACCTGATCCAACTGCGCAACCTGAACCTTGACCCGGAGCTTTACCTGCAGACAATCCACCACCAGCCTGAATCCCGGCCCATGGGTCTCAGGAACTGGCTGTCCCGCTTGCAAAAACTCTTCCCACGTTTGCCGTTCGGCTATTTCAATCCACCACTTCACTGATGAAAAAGCTGTGGCACAAAATACTTTCAGTTGCCATAAAGATAAAAAATGAGTATTTAATTCTATTTAAAACTTGACAAAATAAAGGATTTCCATACACTTTACACAGATGGGAATGATTTCTATTCGCTCCTGGATATTTTGCGTAAACCATAACCAACCCGTAATGAAAAATGAAAAACATACCGAACATGATGCGACTTACAGCGCAGCGTCAGATTATTCTTGAAGAACTGTCCAAGGTCAAAACGCACCCGACAGCCAGCGAACTGTATGATATGGTGCGGCAACGCCTGCCGCGTATCGGACTGGGCACTGTGTATCGCAACCTTGAACTGATGGCAGATAACGGCATGATTCTCAAGCTTGAGGTCGGGGGGACGCAGAAACGTTTTGATGCGACAACCGATACACACTATCATATCCGCTGCACTGGATGCGGCAGGGTTGATGATATCGACACCCCGGTCATGGAAGACCTGGTGAAGGCGGCTGCTGAAAACACTTCATACCAGGTTGTCGGGCATCATGTGGAATTCACTGGAATCTGTCCGGACTGCCAGGAATCAGAAAAAACAGTTCCGGTCCAGTAATACATTTCCCATGCACTAAAAAGCGGTTGCCGGTGGCAGCCGCTTTTTTTATTTTCTTATACTTCCGCCTTTGCCCCTTTTCCCTGCCCGGGTGTCCGATGTAGAGGGGCTAAACAAAAACAACCCGGCAAAAGCGCCTCTTGCCCACCTTGAGCAGCACCTGGCCCTCTGCGGGAACTACGGTGTCGACATCCGTTACCTTCTCACCTTCAACCGAGACCGCGTTCTGCTTGATCATCCTGCGGCCGTCTGATGTCGAGCTGACAAGGCCGGCCTCAAGCAAAAGCCTGGGAAGCCAGACCGGCTCCGAACCCGCCTTTACCTGGTGCTCCGGGATTTCGTCCGGCAGCTCATGGCGTTTGAAGACCTGCTCAAAATTCCGTTCCGCCCTGTCTGCCGCATCTTCATCATGGAAACGGGCTGTCATCTCCCGGGCCAGCTTTTTCTTCACATCCTTCGGGTGGACAGCGCCTTTTTCCAGGTCCTCTTTCAACGCCGCTATCTCGTCAACAGTCAGGTCGGAGAGCAGTTCATAGTAGCGGAACATCAACTCATCCGATACCGACATCACCTTGCCGAAAATATTATACGGCGACTCACAAACACCGATATAGTTGCCATGCGACTTGCTCATCTTGTTCACACCATCCAGCCCCTCAAGAAGCGGCATGGTCAGCACAACCTGCGGCTCCTGCCGGTGGCTTCGCTGCAGGTCCCTGCCCATCAGCAGGTTGAACAACTGATCGGTCCCGCCAAGCTCCACATCCGCCTCAATGGCTACAG
>JAJRVA010000133.1 GCA_024277485.1 Deltaproteobacteria bacterium
CAGGCCCTTGACAACCGGCGCCTCATTGGAAAAAAATACTTCCTGGCATCCTCTCCTGAATCAGCCGCCCGGCTGTACCGCCTTGAGCTTGAACTTGACAACCCGGATCGCGATATCCTTCCCGGCATGTTTTTTCGGGCCGACGTGGTAAAAAATATTGTCCGTAATGCCATTGCAATCCCCCTGTACAGCGTCATATCGAGAAACAATGAACAGTTTGTCTTTACGGCCCGTGACGGAGTTGTCCATAAACAAAAAGTGAAACTGGGCATAATTGAGGGGTGGCAGGTCCAGATTACCGAAGGACTGCAGGCGGGGGACCAGGTTGTTATCGAGGGCCATCGTGATCTTGAGGATGGCCAGGAGATCAACGTGATCCGGACCATCACCGATCCGGCGGACCTGATAAACCCCTGAGCTACATATCACTCTTCAATTGCCGGAAACTACACATACACGATCGACACCGAAAAAACATGCTGATCCCGTTTACCCGACATCATGATAGTCTCTGATACCGCTGTACAGAAAAGCATTACCGTTGTTGTTCTGGCAGCGCTCATTCTTGTTTTCGGATCATACTGCTACTCTGTTCTGCCCCGCGAAAGCGACCCTGATATCACCATTCCCAATGTCTTTGTCTCCACTGACTACCGGGGAGTTTCTTCAGCGGATATCGAGACATCCGTCACAGTGGAGATCGAGAAAAAACTGAAAGGCCTGGACGGGCTTAAAAAGATCAAGTCGGTCAGCTCCGAGGGCAGGTCCTCCATTAACATAGAATTTGTCACCGGCACTGATATCGACCAGGCCCTGCAGGATGTCAAGGACAAGGTCGACGAGGCCAGGGGCAGCCTGCCCGGCGACCTGGACGAGGACCCGTCCGTCTTCGAGGTCAACTTCTCGGAGTTGCCCATTGTTGTCTTCTCCCTGTCCGGCACCTGCGGCCTGCCCTGCCTGAAAAAAATAGCCGACAACCTGGAAGACGATATAGAGGCTGTTACCGGGGTCCTGGAGGTTGATGTTACCGGCGGCCTGGAGAGGGAAATCAGGGTGGAGGTCTTTCCGGAAAAGCTGGCCTATTACGGCTTGACCATCACCTCCTTTGAACAGGTCCTGCACAGCGAAAACAAGAACACCTCCGGCGGCTCGCTGCGTTTCGGCTCGGGCCGCTTTCTGCTCAGGGTTCCGGGAGAGTTTACCTCGCCGGATGAGATCTATGGCCTGGTCCTGACCACCCACCATGGTCAGCCTGTCTACCTCAAGGATGTGGCACAGGTTGTGGACAGTTTCAAGGAGGAGACCAGCAGGGCCCGGCTGGATGGCTTTGACGCGATCAACATTGCGGTCAAAAAACGCTCCGGTGAAAACATCCTGGCCATCACCGGCGAGGTGGACAGGATCATTGAGCGGAGCCGCCTGACCTGGCCTGCCGGGACGGAAATAACCGAGGTCATGGACAAGGCCAAGGACATCAGGCTCATGGTGGCGGACCTGGAGAACAATATCCTGTCCGGACTGGTCCTGGTGGTGCTGGTCATCTTCTTCGCCATGGGGCTGCGCAATGCCATCCTGGTCAGCCTGGCCATCCCCTTTTCCATGCTTCTCTCCTTCACGGTCCTGTACCTGATGGGGATAACCCTGAACATGGTGGTCCTGTTCAGCCTCACCCTTGCGCTGGGCATGCTGGTCGACAACGCCATTGTCATCATTGAAAACATTTATCGTTTCATGGAACAGGGGGCAACACGGGTCGAGGCGGCAATGAAGGCAACTTCCGAGGTGGCCTGGCCGGTCATCGGCTCCACCCTGACCACCCTGGCCGCCTTTTCTCCCATGCTGTTCTGGCCCGGCATCATGGGGGAGTTCATGAGCTACCTGCCCCTGACCCTGATCATCACCCTCTCTTCAAGCCTGTTCGTGGCCCTGGTCATCAACCCCGCTCTGGCCTCCCTGTTTGTCAAGATAAAGCAGACCGGCAGGCCTGCTGAAGAAAAACCTGCCGCCGCATCCGTTACCGCGCTTGAACAACCGGTCAGGATTCGCGGCCCCATCCTGACGCAGTACACCAGGATGCTGACCTATGCCATTACCCACCCCATGGTGTCCATCGGTTTTGCCCTGGCCGTCATGGTCCTGATGGTAGAGGGCTGGCTGCTGGTTGTGGGACTGGAAAAACCGGTGGAATTCTTCCCGGAAATCGAACCCAAGAGCATGTACGTCAACGTGGATGTGCCGGAAGGTGCTGACCTGGATTACATCGACCGCATCATGCAGCGTATTGAAACAGCCGTTGCCGGCGGCGTAAACCCGGCAGCCGGGCCGGGATCATGGGAGCAGTACCGCCGTGCCCTTGCGCCCAAGCCCTACACATCTGCCTCGGGCAGGTCATATTACGGGCCGAGCGACCTGCCGAACATAACAGACATTTACATGAAAGCAGTGGTGTCCGCCGGCCCGGGAACCGCCTTTGACCCCAATGCCCCCAACCATATCGGCATACGTTTTCTCGATCTTGAGGAACGGCGCCGTTCAACCCATGAGACCATGGGTGACATCCGTAAAAGGGTTGAAAATATTGCCGGAGGCAAGATCACCATTGCCATGCAGGAGGAGGGTCCGCCGACAGGCGCCCCCATCAACATTGAGATTTCCGGCGACAACTTCACGGTCCTGGGAGAGATTGCGAAAAAAATAAAAAATGTCCTTGTCCGGCTGCCGCACGTCGAGGATGTCAGGGATGATTTCAACGAGGGGACGCCCTCAGTCCAGGTCCGTATTGACCGGCAGAAAGCGGCCCTTTTCGGCCTCTCGACCAACATGATAGGCTTTGCCCTGAAAACAGCCTACAACGGCCTTGATGTCTCCTCCTACCGGGAAGGAAACGAAGACTATGACATAACCGTCCAGCTGCGAAAGTCGGACCGCGAGGTCATCGACATCCTGC
>JAJRVA010000134.1 GCA_024277485.1 Deltaproteobacteria bacterium
ATAAAAAAAATACGAGATATGTTAGGGGGCTCGGAAGCAGGAAAAACGCTTGCTGTCTTAGGCCTGGCATTTAAACCGGAAACCGACGATATGCGGGAGGCACCGGCCCTGACCATCCTCCCGGCACTCCTGGAAAAAGGAGCGCATATTAAAGCCCATGATCCCAAGGGTATGAGTGAGGCGGAGAAATACCTGCCTGCAGAGATCGAGTTTGTCGACAGTGCCTACAGCGCCTGCAGAAATGCTGACGCGGTCATCCTGATGACGGAATGGAACCAGTACAGGGCGCTTGATCTTGAAAAAATACGGGACAGCCTGAATGAGCCTGTCTTTATTGATTTGCGGAATGTGTATGATCCGGACAAGATGAAATCACTGGGATTTCAATATACCGGCGTAGGGAGAAAATAATAAGGGCACAAGGCAGAGGCCGACAGTCCCCTGCACCCGCCTACTTCCTGCGGGAGGCCCTTTTGGATGCCTTCAGAGGATTGACCCGGACCTTGACGAGTTTTAACTCCGGTTTGGCATGAGTGGCAAAGTTGCACATACCCTGCCGCCATTTTGCCCCGGGGTTCACGTATGTTTTGCAGTACTTTGCACTTTTAACCTCAATAACACGCTCACAGCCGTCACACTGTTCAACAACCGGCAGAAATGATCCATCGGTATATTTAGCTGTTTCAATGGCCTGCATAATGCCAACCTCCTGAAAAAATATCACTTTTCACTTGAATCAGGGAAAAAACTCCCCTACAATAAACCAGATTGTGCTTTCATTCTCCTTTGAAAGGTGGATTTTATAAATGTTTTTTGTCCAACTGTCAACAAAATATCCACAATATAATACGATCTGAAACACTGCAATCCCTTCAGGAGACTCGTCAATGCCTGTATATATCTGGAAAGGAATAAATTCTTACGGTGAAAAACGTAAGGGCAAACTTGAAGCAGCTGATGAATCAGTTGCCCGGGGCATGCTCAAACGGATGCGCATTGATGTCAAGTCAATCAAGGAGGCGCCCAAGGACCTGTTTGAGAATGTCGCGATCTTCCAGCCCAAGGTTACAGGCAAGGACCTGGTCATCTTCACCAGGCAGTTGTCGACCATGATTGATGCCGGTCTCCCGCTGGTCCAGTGCCTGCAGATTTTAGGCAAGCAGCAGGCCAACCCGACGTTCAAAAAATGCCTCACCCAGATACTCGCCGATGTTGAGGCGGGAAATACCCTGGCTGATGCCATGCGGAAGCACCCCAAGATATTTGACAGCCTGTATGCCAACATGATTGAGGCGGGCGAGGTCGGCGGTATTCTGGATACCATCCTCAGCCGTCTGGCTGCTTTCAAGGAAAAGGCCATGGCCCTGCAGAAAAAAATCAAGGGCGCCATGACCTATCCGGCTATCTGTCTTGGCATCTCCCTGGTCATCCTGGTTGTCATCCTGGTCTTTGTCGTTCCCGTATTCTCGGAGATGTTTGAAGGTTTCGGTTCCTCCCTGCCCGCCCCTACCCAGATTGTCGTCAACATGAGTGACGGCCTGAAGAACTACTTTATATACTTTGTCATGGGCGTCGCGGTTCTTGTTTTCATCTTCAAGAAAATATATGCTACCGAAAAAGGGCGGTTCAGGATTGACTCCATGTTCCTCCGGGCACCCGTGGTGGGAGACCTGATACGCAAGGTTGCGGTTGCCAAATTTACCCGGACATTAGGCACCCTGCTGCAGAGCGGTGTCCCGATCCTTGATTCCCTGCAGGTCGTGGCAAGGACCGCCGGCAATAAAGTTATTGAACGGGCGGTATTCAGAGTGTCCGATGCTGTTGCCGAGGGGCGGGCCATCGTGGAGCCCCTTGAGGAAACCGGTGTTTTTCCCAACATGGTGGTCCAGATGATCAATGTCGGCGAATCGGTCGGCGCTCTGGATGCCATGCTGGAAAAAATCGCCGACTTCTACGATGAAGAGGTCGACCAGGCTGTTGAAAACCTGACCGCCATGATTGAACCGTTCATGATGGTCTTTCTGGGTGGTATGATCGGTGGACTCGTTGTTGCCATGTATCTGCCGATTTTCAAAATCGCAACGGTTCTTTAATACCAACTTTTTACTCCGGGACAGACAATTATGGGAGAAATATTAGACATTACAGCCAGGGAAATCATTGACTCCCGCGGCAACCCCACTGTTGAGGTCGAGGTCTACCTTGAGACAGGCGCTGCGGGCAGGGCTGCAGTACCGTCCGGCGCGTCGACCGGCAAGCGGGAAGCCCTTGAGATGCGCGATAAAAGACGGAAAAGATATGGCGGCAAGGGTGTGCTGCAGGCGGTAAAAAACGTCAACGAAATAATCGCCCCCAGGTTGCTGGGCCTTGAATCATCGCAGCAGGTCCTCATTGACCGGGCCATGCTCCAGCTGGATAACACTAACAACAAAAAGAAACTGGGGGCCAACGCGATCCTCGGCGTGTCCATGGCAGTGGCCAAGGCGACAGCCATGGAACTTGACCTGCCGCTCCACAACTACCTTGGCGGCGTGAATGCCAAGGTGCTCCCCGTGCCGATGATGAATATCATAAACGGGGGCGCCCATGCTGACAACAACGTCGATATCCAGGAGTTCATGATCCTGCCGGCCGGCGCATCTTCCTTTGCGGAAGCGCTGCGGATGGGGGTTGAGACATTTCATTCCCTGAAAAATGTCTTAAAGAAAAAGGGTCTGCAGACAGCAGTCGGGGACGAGGGAGGCTTTGCCCCGAATCTCCGTTCCAACGAGGAGGCCATGGAATCCATCCTGGAAGGGATCACCAGGGCCGGTTTCAAGCCGGGAAAAGATATGTATATCGGTCTTGATGCTGCGGCAAGCGAATTTTACTCGGCAAAGGAGAAGAAATATATCCTCAGCGCTGAGAAAAAACCCAAGAAATCAGCCGATGAAATGATCAGATTTTACTCTTCATGGGTAAAACAGTACCCGCTGATCTCGATTGAAGACGGACTTGACGAGTCTGACTGGCAGGGCTGGAAAAAACTCACCAAAAGCCTGGGAGAGAAGATTCAGCTGGTCGGAGATGACATCTTTGTCACCAACACGGCTATCCTGAAAAAAGGAATTACAGAAGGGGTTGCCAACTCCATTCTCATCAAACTGAACCAGATCGGCACGGTTACAGAGACGATTGATGCCGTTGACATGGCGCACAGGGCCGGCTACACCTCAGTTATATCGCATCGCTCAGGCGAGACGGAAGATGTTACCATCGCAGACCTTTCGGTTGCGCTGAATACGGGACAGATCAAGACCGGCGCACCCTCAAGGACTGACCGCGTTGCCAAGTATAATCAACTGCTGCGGATTGAAGAAGAACTTGGAGCAGCGGCGGAATTTGCCGGTACAGGTGCCTTTCTGTTTCTCGGGCGTTAATTATTTGACAAGTGGTTTAATTATCCTATCATAGGGACAGGATAATACGCAAAATGAGAGTAGTTCAGCCGGTTATACATTAGATGGAGGTCCAACCATTATGACCCTGACAAAAGCCGACCTTGTTCAGCAGGTCTACAAATCTCACCCCTCACTGACCAAGGCCCAGGCCACCAATTCTGTTGAAGCCTTTCTGGCAATCTCGAAGGAAGCGCTTATCAACGGCGAAGACCTGCTTCTCAGCGGTTTCGGGAAATTCAACGTCAAGGACAAGAAATCACGCCGCGGCAGAAACCCGCAGACCGGGGACGAACTTATCCTTGAAGCCAGAAGAGTTGTCACCTTCAAACCATCCGGAATCCTCAGGAACAGGATAAACGGCGGATAACATCCTCTCTCCGGACATCTGCGGGCGTTAACTCGTGCCCCGTCCATGAAAGTTTACCGTATCCCATTCCACGGGAAAACTTCACTGATTCTCATAACGTGCGCTACAGGCCCGACATAACACACACGGTAATTGCTTCCATAGATGTTATCGACCAGACCTATGTTCTCGGGCCGGTGGATAACGTGGAACCTGAGCCCGGGCTGGTTGAGAGCATCAGGAAATTTGGTGTTCTCCGGCCGCCGATTATCAGGTCCGGGAAAAACGGCTACCTCATTATCTCCGGCAGAAAAAGGGTGCTGGCGGCCCGGCAGATCACTGCACTGAAAAAACTGCCCTGCCTCATGGTTTCTCCTGATGCTCCCGAATTATATGTCTACACGCTTCTTCTGGAGGATTCACTTTCAGGAACCCGGATGAGCCTGATACAGCAGGCTGACTTCTTCAGGAGAATTCTTCAGTTCAGTCATGTTGAAGAGGCCCTCCCCCTGCTCGCAAAACTCGGCCACAAACCGCAGAAATTTATCCTGGATGAATTGCTTTCACTTCTGTCTCTTGGCAAAGACGCTCTTTCCGCTGTTCACAAGGGTGAAATCCTGC
>JAJRVA010000135.1 GCA_024277485.1 Deltaproteobacteria bacterium
CGTCGACGCCGGCCGACTGCCGGCTGCTGCTGGATACCTTTACCCGGCTGCTGCCCGCCAGATGCCGGTTTGACCGGGACTGAGGCAGTACGCCTCCGGCGGTCATGCGCGGTTGCCGGCACACCGGATGCGGGAATTGGCCGCACATATGGTTTCATGGTTTGCGAAATCGGCTGCATGTGATACAGTCTGACAGTTACCCATAAATTCCCCTGGACAACACAGGCAGGATGTGGCATGATGTTTCATCATGCTGAGCTACCTGGATCAAATAGACGACACCGTATTGACGTGGCTTGACGAGACCCTTGCCGCCGAGCCGGATATCAGTCGCACGCAGCTGGCCCGCCGGTTCTGCGAGCATTTTTCCTGGCACGCCCCCTCTGGCCGGCCCAAGACAGCCGGTAGCGCGATTGTCCTGAGACGACTTGAAGACCTTGGAATGATCACCCTGCCGAAAGGGATGGGGATACCCTGTAATGACCCGGAGCGCAGACAACCTGTCGAGCCCCACCCCGCCCGTTCCCAGGTTCATTGCAGCCTGAGCGAACTTGGCAGGATTGAGCTGATCATGGTCAACGGAGACCCGGACCAGTGGCGACTGTGGCAGAGCATGGTCAACACGTGGCACCCTCTGCAAAACAGCAATCTGTGCGGGGCGAGGATCTGTTACCTGATCCGTTGCCAGGCCGAAGGGGTAATCGGTGCCATATCCTTTTCCAGCGCAGCATGGCGCCTCCAGGCCCGGGACAAATGGATTGGCTGGCCCGACCAGCCCCGCGCCGAAAAGCTCAGCATGGTGATAAACAACAGCCGGTTTCTCATTCTGCCCCAGGTACAGGTCCCCCACCTGGCCTCCCATATCCTGGCCAGAGCCTGTCGTCAGGTTGCCGGGGACTGGGAAACAATGTACGGTATACGTCCGGTACTTGTGGAGACTTTTGTGGATCCCCGGCAGTACCGTGGCACCTGCTACCGGGCCGCGGGATGGCAGTATATCGGCAAGACCAGTGGCCGCGGACGCCAGGATACCGGTGATGCCACCCTGAGCAAGGATATCTATTGCCTGCCATTGCAGGACAATTTCCGTGCCCTGCTTGGCGGACAGGCTCCAGGCCCCCGGAGCTGGACAGAAGAAGAGTTCGGCCAGGTGGACCTGGGAGACAAACGGCTGAACAAACGACTGCTTCGCATAGCCGAAGATTTTTATGCCAACCCTCTGGCGAGTATACCTCAGGCCTGTGGCAGCCGAAGTGCTGCCAAGGCCGCATACAGATTTTTTCAACACCCTGCCGTGAAACTCGAAGAGACCCTGTCCGGGCATTACCAGGCAACCGCCAAGCGTGTTCAGGAGCATAAAGGGGTGATTCTGGCTGTCCAGGACACCACCAGCCTCAACTATGCCACGCATCCATCCACCGTGGGACTGGGCCCCATTGACGCCAGGGGGACACAGGGAATCCTTGTTCACGACACCATGGCGTTTACCGAGGAAGGGGTTCCCCTGGGGCTGATCGATGTCCGGCACTGGGTCAGGCAGGAGAAAAAGAACCGGACAGTTGCCGAGAGTGTCAAGTGGCTGGAAAGCTTCAATGCCACACAGCAGCTCAGCAGGCAGTGCCCCGGAACCCTGATTGTCAGCATCGGTGACCGGGAGGCGGACTTTTTTGATCTTTTTGCCGCTGTGCAGCCCGGGGGCGCCCAACTCCTGGTCAGGGCGACACATTGCCGCGGTCTGGCCGATTCCGAGGCCAACATCTGGACGCACATGCAGCGCTGTCCTGCCAGGGGCACACTGGAGGTTCATGTGCCGCCACGGAAAAAACAGCCTGCCAGAGTTGCCGGTCTTTCCGTTTCCTTTGACCAGGTCACCCTGCAGCCGCCTCAGGGGAGAAAAGACCTCTCTCCGCTCACCATGTGGGCGGTACTGGCCAGAGAAACCGATCCACCCGGCTATGCGGAGCCCCTGGAGTGGCTTTTGCTGACCTCGGTGGCGGTGGAGAACTTCACCGATGCCTGCCAACGGATAGAGTGGTATACCAGGCGCTGGGGTATCGAGGTCTTCCATCGAACACTCAAGAGCGGCTGCAAGGTCGAAGACCGTCAGCTGGAGACCGTTGATCGAATCACTGCCTGCCTGTCCATTGACATGGTTATAGCCTGGCGGGTGTATTACCTGACCATGCTTGGCCGCCAGACTCCTGATGTCCCCTGCTCGGTGTTCTTTGAAGAGGCGGAATGGAAAGCGCTCACAGCCCATGCCGCACGTCAGCCTGCTCCTGCCCCCGAACCACCGACGCTGTACGAGGCCATTGTCATGGTTGCCCGGCTTGGCGGTTATATCAGGCAAAGTCGCAAGGAACCGCCGGGAACCGAAACCATCTGGCGGGGCCTGGTTGCTCTGGGCTGGATCACCGATGCATGGCGTGCCTTTGGACAGCAAAATGGTCCTCCGGAAAAACCCGGGTAGCGCTCATGTTATCCGGGGATAGTTGTGGGTAACTGTCAGATGTTGGACCTGATATGGACTGAATCAAGGCGCTGTTTGCTCAGATCCACCTTGAACACCTTGGCCAGTCTTTCCAGAGTGGTTGCAAAGATGATATCCTGCAACCCTTCTGAAGCGAGCATGTCCCGCATGGTCCAGAGTGATTTTTCACAGACATAGGAAGCAGCATCCGCCGGGCTGGTTATGTTGAGAGCGTAGTGCCACTGGATATTGAAGCAGAACTGCTCAACCGCTTCCCTGTCGGTTAGGTCATGCATCTGCTGGAGGACCATCAGACCTATCATGGAATAGATCTCTTTGGTGGGCCGGCCGGCAAAGTTATGATAATGTTTACGCAGTTTCTCTGCCGGGAGGGTTGGCAGGATTTCCTGCTGAAATAATCCGGCCCATGACTGATCCAAAAGCTTTCTTCTCTTGGGGCCTAGATGATCCCATGGATCGAAAATGTGGGCCTGTTTGTGGTTTTTCACGTGAAACATTGCGTCACCCATATCTCATTGATCTTGC
>JAJRVA010000136.1 GCA_024277485.1 Deltaproteobacteria bacterium
CATCCTCCTGCCCATCTTTGAGATGAACCAGCTGATACGGTGAGAAGGTGGAAGGACCTTTCAGGCCGTTCAGGTAACCCTGAAGACCTCTTCCAGGGTGGTCTGACCGGCCAGGATCTTCTGCAGGCCGTCCTGGCGGAGGGTCAGCATGCCTTCCGACGAAGACGAAAGAGCGCGCTGCCTGATCTGGTTGGAATCAGAGGTGGTGAGGATGAAATTCTTCAGGTCATCGGTCATGATCATCAGTTCATAAATGCCGATCCTGCCCTGGTAGCCGGTATTGAGGCACTCCGGGCATCCCCGGCCGCGGTACAGGGAGCGGTCATCACCCAGGTCCTCCTGCGTGAGGCCCACCTGGGCCAGGAATTCCCGGCCGGGGTGAAAGGGCTCCTTGCAGTGTTCGCATATCCGCCGGACCAGCCGCTGGGCAAGAATCGCGTTGACCGACGAGGAAACCAAAAATGACTCGACCCCCATGTCTATGAGCCTGGTTATGGCGCTTGCCGCATCATTGGTGTGCAGGGTGGAGAAGACAAGATGGCCGGTCAGGGCGGACTGAATGGCTATCTCCGCCGTCTCCAGGTCCCGGATCTCGCCGACCAGGATGACATCCGGATCCTGGCGGACAATGGTCCTCAGCCCGTTGGCAAAGGTCAGGTCGATCTTGGGATTGACCTGTACCTGGCTGATTCCCTTGATCTGATACTCCACCGGGTCCTCAACCGTGATGATATTGATGTCCGGCCTGTTCAGGATGCTCAGCGCCGAGTACAGGGTGGTGGTTTTACCACTGCCTGTCGGACCGGTAACCAGGATAATGCCGTGCGGGGCCTTGATGAGCTTGAGGAAGGTGTTGAGGTCCCTTTCCGACATGCCGAGATCGGTGAGCGACAGCAGCACGTTGGACTTGTCCAGCAGCCGCATGACCACCCGTTCACCGAATGACGTGGGCAGGGTCGAGACGCGGATATCAATATTCCGGTCCGCGATCCTGATCTCAATCCTGCCGTCCTGGGGCAGCCGTCTTTCGGCAATATCCAGCTTGGCCATGATCTTGACCCGGGAAATAAGCTTTGACTGGACATGCTTGGGCGGGGTGTACATGTCATAGAGGATACCGTCGACCCGCTTGCGGATCTTGACCATGTCCTGGTAGGGCTCGATATGGATATCACTGGCATTGTCGCGCACGGCCTGGGACAGCATCAGGTTGACCAGCTTGATGACCGGCGCGTCACTGGTGTCATCCAGCAGGTCCGCGGTTTCCTCGATCTCTGAGATAATGGCCTCCGGATCCTCGACATCCATGTCCTGCATGACCTGGTCCGCATGATCCTGGCTGGTCCTGTCATAGGCAATGTTGATCGCCTTGTATATCTCCTCCTGGGAGGCCAGGTAGAGCTGCATTCCCTCCCAGTGCAGAACACGCTGCAGGTCATCCACCTGCTGAAAGTAAAAAGGATCGGCCAGGGCGATATAGGACTGCTCCGGCGTGGCCACTGGAATCATTTTGAACTTTTTCAGGTAATGGATGGAAACCCTGGAGGTAAAAAAAGGATCAAGATTGGGGGGCAGGTATTCTTTCAGCTCCAGGCCGCACTGCTCACTGCGGGCGGCAAGAAGGTCCTCCAGAGAGACCTGTTTCTGCTGCACAAGGACCTCTCCTATCCTGCCGCCCTTCTCCTTCTGGGCAGCCAGGGCCAGTTCAAGGCTTTCGGGAGAAAGGCCGAACGATTCAACAAGAACCTGACCCAGCGATTTCATGGCTTCGGCGCCTCTGGCTCCGGTATCGGCGGCGGCTGTACCGGGACCCCCTCGTTCTTGACATCCAGACTCCTGAGATTTTCCTCGGCAATCCGTTTCAACTCCAGAAGCCGCTGGTCAACAACCTGCTGCCGATCCGATGGTTTTCCCTTTCCATCCGCGGGTTCCACTTTCGGCGGCTCCAGCTCAACAACCCGCCGGTACATTTCCGCAGCCCCTTTCAGGTTCCCCTCTTTCTCGTCAATAACACCCATGTTCAGCAGGGCGTACGGGTTTTCCGGATCAATCTTCAGGGCCTGGACAAAATACTGCCGTGCCTTCAGGTAGTCATTCTCCTGCAGGCTGGCAAAACCCAGGTCGGACAGGGCCACGGCATGGCGCTTGTCAGGCTTGTTTTCAAACTTCCAGTCAACAATGGCACTGGACCCTTTTTTGACATACTCCATCACATCCCGCTTTTTATAATACATGGAAGCGAGCTCAGCAGGGTTCTCCACAATATGCGGGGTAATGAAAATGAAGAGGTTGGTTTTGTCCTGTTTCTCCCTGCGAGACTTGAACAGCCAGCCGAGCAAGGGTATGTCGCCCAGCAGGGGGACCTTGTATTCGCCGGTCGAGGTGTCCTGGCCGATGATCCCGCCGATGACCACGGTTTCCTCGTTGTGGACGACAACAGTCGTGTTTGCCGTCCGCTTGAATGTTGTCGGCGTGCCGGTCTCGACGCCCTCCTTGAGCTTGATAACCTCTACTCCTATTTCGAGGCGCAGCAGGTCTGACTGGTTGATCTGGGGCAGGATCTTCAGGGTAGTGGTCACATCCTTGTACTCATAGCTCGTATAATCCTGCTGGGCCGTGGTGGTATTTTTGCTCGTGATATAGGGCACATTCTGTCCCACCTTGATTTCCGCCTCCTTGTTGTCCGAGGTGAGAATCTGGGGGGTGGCGATAATCTCGATGTCGGAATCATCCTTGTACGCATTGATCACCGCGCCCAGGTTGGGAAAAAAGACATTGCCTATCTTCACCCCCTGCTTGATCACCCCGAAGGTGAATCCACCAGCCAGGACAGCCGGATCGCTTGTAATCCCCCTGGTTACCCTATACGCATCATTTCCACCCTTGCCGCTGAAGCCGCCGAAAAGCTTGCCCGTCTCATCATCAAATGTTCCGCCGCCGCCCCACTCGACGCCGAACCCGAAGTCTTTGGTTACACTCACCTCCATGATGAGCGCTTCCAGGTAAACCATCCGGCGGGGAATATCGAGTTTTTTGATTACCTGTTCCAGG
>JAJRVA010000137.1 GCA_024277485.1 Deltaproteobacteria bacterium
GTGTTCAACGACAATTATAATTCCCGGTCAGCGACAACTATAATTCCCGGCTCAACCGTTTAGTTTAACAGTATTTATTTTCTGTTTTTTTTTATTTATCCCTTGCTTATTGCCAGAGGTTCTTCTAACCTGATAAAACCAGCTCGGAGGATAGGGCAACGCTGAGGAGCGACCCGAGCGCCGAGGTTGGTGCCGAGTGGATGGAGACCCGGTTATGATGAATAACCGGGTTTTTCCGTTTTCCTCTCCATCCATTTGGCCTTAATGCGTTAAACCTCGGGGGTATGGGGGCTGTGGCCCCCATCCTTAACCGACAGGAACTGGAGGTTATCTTTATTTCTTTCCCCGTTTTTTTGCCATTTCAAGCCGATAACTTTCTATATTCACATCCAGGATCACACTGTGGTGTACCAGCCTGTCTATTGCCGCTGCTGTAGTCATTGGATCCTTGAAGATCTTTTCCCACTTTGAAAACGGAAGATTACTGGTAATCATCACACTGATACGCTCGTAACAATGGGCAAGCAGGGTAAAAAGCACCTCCATCTCTTCGCGGCTCTGCTGCACATATCCTATATCATCGATGATGATGGCATCATGCCTGGAAATCTTTTTCAGTATCCTGGGAAGCTCAAACTCCCTTTTTGCCACCAGCAAGTCCTGAACAAGCATACTGCAGGGAGTAAAAAGGACACGTCTGTCCAGCTGAACCAACTCCTGGGCTATGGCACAGAGGAGGTGCGTCTTTCCGCTGCCCGGATTTCCGAAGGCAAGCACATTCTCACATCGTTTGAGAAACGAACCGTCCAGCAGGGAACTTACCTGGCTGTTGATCTTTGGCGGAAGTCGTGAGCGGTCAAAGGATTCCAGGTTCTTTTCCAGTGGCAGCCTGGATTCCCGCAGGTATCTCGCAATACGTTTCCTGCGGCGCTCTTCGCATTCACGCACGACCAGTTCATGCAGGTACATCTCGTAACTCAGTGATTCCTGTCTGGCCAGATCGGCCTCATCTTCGTAGCAGCCCCTGATCGTTGAGAGGTAGAGCTTCCTGAGACCCTGGTCCAGTTCGATCCCGGCATCCTGATGATTCATCCTGATACCTCCAGACCGACAAGCTGGTCATAGTCGGCCAGACATACCTGGTCGATGGCAACATCAGTTGCCGGCTCTATTATTTTCCCGGAGTAGAACATCTTCTCCACCCTGTCGGCGCTGACAGGTTTTTCCTGGTCCATCAGGGTGCGCAGGCAGGCATCAACTCCTGCTTCATTTTCCATGGCTGCAAGCTGCAGAATCCGCAAATACTCCTTTGCTGCCCTGGCCGGAGCATGACGGTCACACAGACTGTCATAGGCCATGCGGAACCTGGAACCGGGAAACAGGTCGCTTTTGTAGCGGTAATTCTCAAATGCCCCGGGCTTGCGAACCAGCCAGTCGATTATGTGCCGGTACTGGATGCAGTGGTTGCCGCTGCCATGGAGGCGGGGAATCTTTTCAACGCATCGCTGCCCATACCATACTTCCAGATGGTCAGGGTATAAACGGACAGTCACCTTTTCCCTGATGAGACGACTGTGGACGGAATAAACATTGTGCCTGATCCGGATCGTACTGCCCGGACCGACCCGGACATCAAAACGACTGCATGATTCAAGCCGTCCGGCAGGTAACGGCCGCAACAGTTTTTGTTCTTCCCTGAACCGTTTGCTCCGCCCACTGTTGAGCTGTTTCAACAGGTTACGCAGAAACAGCTCATATTCCCCGCGGGAGCCGAAATCACGACTGCCCCGCAGCATCAGCGCCTGGTCCACTGCCTTTTTGAAACGATGATGCCTCTGCTCCACATCACCGTTTTCATTCGGGCTTGCCGGGTTGATCCGACGGCCTTTGAGTTTATAGTGAGCAAGAACCCCCTGGTACCTCCGGGTAAACTGTTCCGGATTATCAGGCTTGTTCACCGCTGCAGTCAGCCGGTCTGTCTGATGCTCCAGGGGAACCCCGCCAAGTTCCCACAGACTGCGCTGCAGCCCTTCACTCAAACTCTCGAAACTCTCGGAAAAACAAATACTGCAGGTCTCCCAGTTAGAGTAGGTCAGGACAAAATGGTAAACCAGATGCTCAAACACCACTCCGCCCAGAGTGACACCAAGGTCTGACATATGAGTAAAATCAGACTGGCTCAATCGTCCCGGTTCATGCTTTTGCGGAAAATATACCTCACGGGCAGGTCCTGCAAGGGCACGCCAGTTCTTGACTTTCCGTTGAAATGTACGCAACTGACCATCACTGAAATGACCCGGAAACTGACGCTGCAGATGTTCAAATAATGTCTTGGCCTCAAGACCCTCATTCAACTCCAAAAAGGGCTCTGCGATACTCCAGACATCTTCGAACGGATCCTCCCTGGTGCGCCATTCCCTGACACGGGCCGCTTTAATTTTACTTGGCAGTTTGTCCTGATCCCGATACTTGCGTGCTGTCTTTTCATCCATACCGGACTTGATTGCCGACACTTCCAGGGTCTTGCCCTGAGCTAAATATTTCTTCAATTTCCTCACCTGATTGTCTGTGATCATTCCAATTCCTCCTTGAAGAAACAGGAATAATCATTTTGCAATTATCCGGGAAAAATAATTGTCGTCAGGGGGGAATTATAATCGTCGCTGATCACAGCCACAAGGCCGTCGGCCCGTTCGTCCCAGTCTTCGCGCTCCACCGGAAGTCCCAACCTTTTACGGATAGAGGCTCGGACAGAACTGCGGCGAAGAACCTCTCCTTCGATGGCCGCAGTCTCCATTGTATCATCGGTGAGTACCCGTTCCTGAGCATCCAATCGTTCCGTGTCACTTAA
>JAJRVA010000138.1 GCA_024277485.1 Deltaproteobacteria bacterium
AAAAAGGCGATCAAAAAAGAACCCCGCCTGCGTGAGGCCATGAAGGAGGATGATATCCGTGAGCTTCTCTCCATCGCGCAGACCCTGGAGGGGCTCTCACGCCATCGGACGACGCACGCCGCCGGAGTGGTTATCTCACCCGGTCCCATGGTCGATTTCCTGCCGCTGTGTATTGGCCAGAACAAGGAGGTGCTGACCCAGTATGACATGAAGTACACCGAAAAAACCGGGCTGATCAAGTTCGATTTTTTAGGTCTCAAGACGCTGACGGTTATCGACCGCGCCCTCAAGCTTATCGAGCAGGACATCGGCACCCGGGTTCAGCTCAGCACCATACCCCTGGATGACCCCAAAACATACGCTCTGCTCTGCAAGGCAGACAGCCTCGGGGTATTTCAGCTTGAAAGCGACGGCATGCGCAACCTGCTCAAGAAAATGGAACCGGAACAGTTTTCTGATCTTATTGCCCTTGTAGCCCTGTACAGGCCAGGACCTATCGACAGCGGCATGGTCGACACCTTTGTGGACACCAAGCATGGCCACCGCCTGCCCGAATACCCCCTTCCCCAGCTCAAGGACGTATTAGAGGAAACCTACGGCGTTATTGTCTACCAGGAACAGGTCATGAAAATCGCCAATATCCTCGCAGGCTACAGCCTGGGTGATGCGGATATCCTCCGGCGGGCCATGGGCAAGAAGATCCCGGCGGTCATGGAACAGGAACGTGAAAAATTTATGGCAGGGGCCCGGAAAAAGAACATTCCCGAGGACAAGGCAAAAAACATCTTCGACCTGATGGCCAAGTTTGCCGGGTATGGTTTCAACAAATCTCACAGCGCGGCCTATGCCCTGATTGCCTACCAGACAGCGTACCTCAAGGCCCATTATCCTGCCCAGTACATGGCGGCCCTCCTGACCTGTGACATGGATAATACCGACAAGGTCGTCAAATACATGAACGAGTGCAAAACCCACAGTATCGAGGTGCTGCCGCCTGATATCAACGAGTCCTTCAAAGACTTTACCGTCATCAACGACCGGATCCGGTTCGGACTTGCCGGAGTCAAAAACGTCGGCGGGGCCGCCCTGATTTCCATCATCGAGGAGCGCGAAAAAAACGGCAATTACACCTCCCTCAACGATTTCTGCGGCCGCATCGACCCCAGCCGGGTGAACCGCAAGGTCCTTGAAAGTCTCATCAAGGCAGGAGCCTTTGATTCAACCGGGTGTCTTCGCTCGCAGATGATCGAGGCCCTTGACCAGGTCCTTGAACAGGCCAAGGCAGTGCAGAGAGATCGTTTAAGCGGCCAGATGAATCTCTTTTCCCTGGGAGATACAGGCCAGGAAAAGAAAGATCTCAGCGTGGTAATGCCGGACATTCCGGAATGGCCCAAACTTAAAAAACTGGCCTATGAAAAGGAAACACTGGGCTTTTTTCTCACCGGACACCCTCTTGAAGGTGTTGTGAGCGAGCTGAACATGGTATGCAACACTCCAATCGAGGCCCTGAACACCTGGAGCGAGGGGAAACCGGTACGGATCGGAGGTCTGTTCCAGAGCTTCCGTGAGCACAAATCAAAAAAAGGAGACCGCATGGCCTTTGCCGCGCTGGAAGACATGACATCCAGGGTCGAGGTCATTATCTTCCCGAAAACCTTCAGGGAATGCTCCCACCTGCTTGGGACCGACGAACCTGTTGTTGTCGTGGGCCAGGTCCAGAAAGATGAACGGGGGGCACAGGTCAAAGCAGAATCAGTTGTACCGCTTTCACAGGCCCTGGAGAAATACACCCGGGACGTGGTCATCTGTGTCCGCGCGCAACAGACCTCGCGGCAGCACCTGGAACTGCTGAAAGAGATGCTCTACAACCATCACGGATCCTGTCCGGTGCGGCTCACGCTTCATTTTGATGGTCGCGGCGAAGTTGATGTCGAGATCCTGAAGGACCTGAAGATTCGTCCTTCAGCCGAGTTCTTCAGGCAGGTGGAGGATACGCTCGGTTATCCCGCCCTGACCGTTCACATGGAAGAACCCAGGATTTACAGCAGAAAAAAGAAAGTCTACGGCAATTACACCAACACGACTGTGCACTGATTGCCGGGTTCAGGCCGGGTTCAGATAAAATTCAGGCCACAGTCCGGGCAGGACCCGTTCCTGGTGGGGAATGAACAGCCGCAGGCCGGACAGGTCGCCTCTTCCGCTGACAGGTTGAAAACCGCATCCACATGGCTTGTATCATGTTCATGCAGCCCGGTGTTGGCGATATATTCCTGTTGAAATATGACCAGTATGTCCTCCACATCCGACCTCCTGACACGCAGAAGCACTTCCGTGCCGCAGCACCCTTTGCCGCAGGACTGGCTGTCCCAGACCACCAGCGAGGGAAATCCCTGCCGGCGCAGGAGGGCCTGTACCTGCTTGATTTCCAGGACAGCGCCCTTCCGGATATCCACCAGTTCGTCACCCGGCTGAATTTCCATCGGACGGTCCGGCCGGCCTGTTTTTTTCTGTTCTTCCATGGCAAGCAGCTGCGAGCCGCTCAACAGTTCCACCGTACAGGACGCACATTCCACAATGTCCGCCCGGTACTCATCATGACACTCGGGACAGTATTTTAACTCCGGATCAATTCTGTACTTCATAACCTTCAACGTGATAACT
>JAJRVA010000139.1 GCA_024277485.1 Deltaproteobacteria bacterium
ATAGAAAAAAATACCTTTCGGGCAGACCTTTTCTACCGGTTGAACGTTGTCCCTATTGTCGTCCCTGACCTTCATGAACGTATTGAGGATATACCGCTGCTGGTTGACGATTTTCTCCGCCAGTTCCAGACAAAAGGCCTGGGCAGAAAAAAATTCACCTCTGAGGCTGTGCAGGCCCTGATGAATCACTCCTGGCCCGGCAACGTACGTGAGGTGAAAAATTTTGTTGAACGGGCAATGATCATGGCTCCCGGAGAATCGATTACGGAAAAGGACGTTGCCCTGTTTCTGGGAACGCAGAGCGGCACTCCCCCTCCGACCGGTCGAAATAAATACAGCCTGTACGGCTTCAAGGAAGCCAAGAAACAGTTCGAGCGGGACTACCTGATAATCAAATTGCGGGAAAACAAAGGAAACATCTCCCAGACGGCCGAGCACATTGGTATGGAACGAAGCCATCTGCACAAAAAACTCAAAATTCTGCAGATTGATAAATTCACTAAAAACCGTAAGGACTGAGGTTGAAGGTGGAAGGCTGAAGGCTGAAGGTTGTCAGGTTGTAGGATCCGGTTTTGACTACAGAAAAAAACATCGGCAGAGGAACCATGGCAGGTTATCCTGCCGGCGATACAAAACATATTGAACGTGCAAAGGAGCAACACATGATCTTTCCAGAATATCGTCCCAGGCGGATGCGGCAGAATGACAACCTGCGGTCCCTGATCCGGGAAACCAGCCTGTCACCCGACCAGCTGATCTATCCTGTCTTTGTCATGCCCGGCAAGGGGAAACGTGAAGAGATCTCCTCCATGCCGGGGGTGTACAGGATTTCAGTTGACCAGCTGGGCAGGGAGGCAGGGGAATGCATGGAGGCAGGCATCAGGTCGGTCATTCTCTTTGGCCTGCCCGAGACCAAGGACCCCATGGGATCCGGAGCCCACGCCAAAGACGGCATCATCCAGCGGGCCATCAGGGAAATGAAAAACAGGGCCCCTGACTTGACTGTTGTCACCGATGTCTGCCTCTGCGAATATACCGATCACGGACACTGCGGATGTCTCATCAACGGCCAGGTCGACAATGACACAACCATTGAAATCCTGGCCCGGACAGCCCTGTCCCATGCCAAAGCAGGCGCGGATATTGTGGCTCCGTCCGACATGATGGACGGCCGCGTGGCGGAAATTCGCAGCGTGCTCGATGAAAATGACTTTCACATGATTCCGATCATGTCCTATGCGGTCAAGTACGCGTCATCTTTTTACGGTCCCTTCAGGGACGCGGCAGACTGTGCGCCGCAGTTCGGCGACCGGCGAAGCTACCAGATGGACCCGGCAAACAGCCGCGAAGCCCTGCGCGAAGCCACACTTGACGTTGAAGAGGGCGCTGATATCCTGATGGTCAAGCCGGCTGTCGCCTACCTGGATATTATCAGCCGGCTGAGAGACGAATTTGACCTGCCCATTGCGGCCTACCATGTCAGCGGAGAATATGCCATGATCAAGGCGGCAGCGGAAAAAGGCTGGATTGACGGGGAAAAGGTTATGGCAGAGACACTTCTCTCCATCAGACGTGCCGGGGCAGACATTATCCTGACCTATTTTGCCAAGGACATGGGACGGTTACTGCTCAACTCCTGAGTTTGGAAGGTATTATAGGGAAGGTATATAGTACAGGTAGAAGGTTGAGGGTAGAAGGCTGTGCGCAAAAACGTTATCTTCCTCTTCCACCTTCCACTTGCAACTTTACAAACTTTCAACTTTTTTCCTTCCACCTAAAACTATACCAGAAAAAGATTGTTACTGCTGCACCCGCGACATCTGCGAGAAGGTCGCCTGTACTCGCGTCCCGTCCGGGCACGAAGACCTGGTGCAGTTCATCGGTAATGCCGTAAACCAGGCAAAACAGAAAAGTCATCCCCCCTGTCCGCACAGGATGGTACTGTCGATGTCCCGCGGGAAAGGAAAAGAGAACCGTGCCGGCCAGGACACTGTACACCAGAAAATGCGCTGCCTTGTCGATATATGGGATTTCCGGAAGGGTCAGGCTAGATCCTTCCTGGTGAGACAGCAAAAAAATTGCCCCCATGACCAGTGCCGCAGGGACAAAGCGACGCAGCTGCCAATGGTCTTTCATCCGGGAGTGCAAGTACAAGCCTATTCCGATGCAGACTGGCTGACATGCACCTGGTTCAGCTGCTCCTCTGAATATTTTTTCCTGATTCTCCGTATCGCAGCGTGAATTCGCTGGGTCGGCAGGTTGCCGGGACAGGTTTCCGCCTTGTCGGCATACGCTGTCAGGTAAAACTTTCGGTCCCTGATAGCAAAGGTATGGCTCCAGTGTATCTCTATTGTTTCCGGGTTCTCGTCAATGGGAACATCCAGGGGTTTTCCCGCAGCGGCAAGCTGCACGGCATCACTCTCGGTAATTTCAAGCAGCCAGGCATCCCCGTCCGGGGTTGTGCAGAAAATAAACACACCAAGTTCGCGGACAATCTCCTCGTTTCGCTGAGCAGCCGCGGTGATTTTTTCAATCTCCGCCATCAGTGAAATTTTCAGCTGCTGGACAGGAGATAGGGCTTCGACCTCATCCTGTTTTGTCAGGCAACAGCGCTTGTACTTCAAACCGCTCCCGCACGGGCACGGTTCATTGCGTCCTATTTTTGTCACGTGTCAGTTCTCCTGCCGAAATTCCGGGTGCCTTATTTTCTTCCGGCTTGAATATATTCTTTATTGTGTGGGAATTTCAAGAAAAATTATGAACACTTACTGTACCCACAGTCGTGGCAGGTCTCACACCCCTCTTCAAAAACCAGCTTCCCGGAACACTCAGGGCAGGCAGAGGAAAATCCCTTCTGCGTCCCTGCCATGAAAGATTTCAGGAGTTTGCCAAGCTGGGCCGGAAGATCAAGCATGTGCCCGCTTGAACGGTCAAGCTGTTTAATGACCTCATCCATGGGGATCTGGTATCGGAGGGCCAGGGACACCAGACGGCAGGTGGTCGTCCACATGGTGGACTTGTCCTTGAGATCCACCCGGTTGTCAAAGGGGAACTTGGCAAAGACCTCCATGGGACTTTCATTATCATCAAAGCAGACGATAAGATAAATGGTATTCTCGTTGGCGTCCTTCAGCCGGTACCTCTTGGCGCTGAGGACATCCGGCAGTTTCTTTTTGCGCACAATACCCTGGCTGCCGACAATGGCCGTCTTTTCACCGTCGGTCTCACTGCCGGTATTGAGAACCTGGGAGTCGCGGGAGCCGTCCCGGTATACGGTCAGCCCCTTGCAGCCTAATTCAAAGCCAAGCTCATAGGACAGCATGACATCGTCCCTGGTGGCGGACGTGGGCAGGTTGATGGTCTTGCTGATGGAACTGTCCACACCGTTTGTCTGCAGGATGCCCTGCATCCTGATATGGTTCTCAGGTGATATATCCTGGGCTGTCCTGAAAATCTCCTGCCATTTTTCAGGTATTTCATCGTGACCGATAACGGTCCCGCTTTCGGCAACCCTGGTCATGAGTTCTTCCGAATAAAACCCCTCTTGCCGGGCTATGCGTTCAAAGTGCTTGTTGACCATCAGGAGCTTATCGCCATCCATGACATGCTTCATCATAACAATGGAGAAATAGGGTTCGCAGCCGGAAGCGCAGTCGGCGATCATGGAGACCGTACCGGTCGGCTGGATCGAGGTCAGGGCGGCATTCCTCCGGGGAGGATACGAGTTGAACTGTGGATCATAGGCTGGAAACGGACCTTTCATCTCCGCCAGCGCAATGGATGCCTTTTCCGCCTCATCGCGGACAAACTGCATGACCCTGGCGGAACAGCTCCGCCCCTCTTCACTGGCATAGGGAAGCTCAAGCTGAATCAGCATATCATGCATACCCATGATCCCCAAGCCCACTTTACGGGTTTTCTGCGTCATTTCGGCGATTTCAGGAATTGGAAACCGGTTGCAGTCAATA
>JAJRVA010000140.1 GCA_024277485.1 Deltaproteobacteria bacterium
TGAAGAAAAACGCCTGGAAAAACGGGAACTCGTGATCCTTCTCACGCCAAAAATTATTTAACGGGAATACATGATGTTTACTCCATCCAGCAATAACAGGAGAAGAAGAATGAATTACTGTCGATATCTGCTTTACGGGCTTCTGGCCCTTCTTATCAGTGGCTGTGGGCAAACCGTCAAGGAATCGCTCAAGGTGCAGCCTGCGCCGAAGAGTGGTGCGGGTGCAGACAAATCCATTGTTATCCTGCCATTTGCAGATTACTCGTACGCTGATGACATAGAGACAGGTTTCCGCAGAAACATGTATGTCTCGGAAAACATAACCGACCAGCTGGTGAGCAACAGCTTTCATGTCTCGGTGCAGGAGGATGTCTTCTTCTACCTTGCCGACCAGAACATTATCAACCTGACGGCATACGAGGATCGCAGGAATTCCCAGATGGAAAACGAGTTGCGGGACGAGTGGTCCAGTACCATGAAGGCGGAGATGCAGCGCTACATGGACATAAACAACAGCATGGCAAACAGCAACAAGCCTGTTGCCGACAGCCCGGGCACGCACGGATTGACCCGGCAGTAGATTGTCAAAATCGGGCGCCACTTCAATGCCGATTACATTGTCCGCGGCCGGATAGTTGAATACAAGACCAGGCAGGATCCGTCCTGGAACCCGTTGAAAAAGGGCTTGCTCACCTTCATCACCGGTTCGACCAGCAAGCTGACCTTCGGCACTGCCAGCACCGACCAGTACGACATGATCGGCAGCGTGGTAACCGGGGCCTTCCTGGGCGGCTGGATGGGCAGCGGCCTCAACTGGCCCTGGGATCCGTCCAAGGCGGACCAGACCATCCTGGGCATCTCCGGCGGTCGTGATGCCAACACCATCTTCTGGGCCGGCACGGGAGGAGCTCTCGGCAAGGTCGGCCAGAAGAGCGGCGAAGTCCCGCAGGCGGTCGTGCAACTGAGGATGTGGGTCCAGGATGCCTATACCGGGGATGTGGTCTGGACCAACAGGGTGGACGTGAAGGTATCGCCCGAAACCGCCCTGGCCGACTTTCAGTACGATGCCCTCTTCGAGAGCGCGACAGAAAAGGCGATTACAACGCTTGTTGACAACTTTGTCGCCCAGGCAATGTAAATACCAACAAAGATAAATCTACCTCATCAACCGGAAAGGGCCTGTCGCATGACAGGCCCTTTTTCTTTACTGCTGCCGGCCGGACTGCTCTTTTTTTGCATTTTCATACAAGGCGATAAAATTTATCGGCTCCATCAGAAACGGCATAAAGCCGCCGTCAACGGAAACCTGGCTGACAATCTGCCGTGTAAATGGAAAAAGCATGAGGGGACAGTCAATAGCCAGCACCCTTTCAAGGTGTTCTTCCGGAATGTTCTTGAGCAGGAAAACACCGGCATGTTCAATCTCCACCACAAACATGGTGGTGTCATCTGAATTCTTGTCCATGATTTTGGCGGTTATCAGCAAGGAAACCTCCCGATGGTCATCGTCAATCTTCTTGCTTTTAAGCTGCAGGTTGAAATCAACCTTGGGCTCAGGATTCTTGGCAAGATAAATATTCGGCGCATTCGGGCTCTCAAAAGAGAGGTCTTTGATATACATCTTCTGCATGCGGAAAACCGGCATATCCTGTGGTGCGTTCTGTTCAGTCATAATCATTTCCTAAGATAAATTTATTGATGTATGCCTTATTGTGATAAAAACTCGTTCCAAGGTACTGTAAAAATTATTCAGCGCAAGGAGAAAAATTTACTCCCGCATCTTTGTGTCCCGGGCCAGGGTCTGTTTCAAAAACATCCCTGTAAAGGAGCGCTTTTCCATGGCCACTTTTTCCGGGGTGCCGCAGGCGACCACCAGGCCTCCCCCGTCACCTCCTTCCGGGCCGATATCAATGATATAATCCGCGGTCTTGATCACATCCAGGTTGTGTTCAATAACCACCACCGTATTGCCGCTGTCCACCAGGCGGCCCAATACTTTAAGCAGGTGCTGGATATCTGCCGGATGGAGTCCGGTGGTCGGCTCATCCAGGATGTACAGGGTCCTGCCGGTACTCCGGCGGCTCAGTTCCCTGGCTAATTTGACCCGCTGCGCTTCCCCGCCGGACAGGGTCACGGATGACTGACCCAGGGTTATGTAACCAAGGCCGACATCATACACCGTCTGCAGCCGTCTTTGTATCGGCGGTATATTCTGAAAAAAATCCAACGCCTCTTCGACTGTCATGGCGAGGATATCGGCGATATTTTTCCCCCTGTACCTGATTTCCAGCGTTTCCCTGTTATACCGCCTGCCTTTGCACTGCTCGCAGGTCACGTATATATCCGGCAGAAAATGCATGGCAATACGTATTACCCCGTCGCCTTCACAGGTTTCGCAGCGCCCCCCTTTCACGTTGAAACTGAACCTGCCCAGCCTGTACCCTCGCGCCCTGGATTCAGGCAGCCGTGCCAGCAGTTCCCGTATCGGGGTAAGCACACCGGTATAGGTTGCCGGATTCGAGCGCGGCGTCCTGCCGATGGGGCTCTGGTCAATATCAATCACCTTGTCGATATTGTTGATCCCGGCAAGAAACCGGGTATTTTTTTTTGTTTTCTGTTCCTGCAGGGCGTGCCGCACCCGTTTATACAGGGTTTCAAGCACAAGTGAACTCTTGCCCGAACCCGATACCCCGGTCACGCAGGTCAGAACCCCCAGAGGAAAGCGTACTGTCAGGTTCCGAAGGTTATTCATATTCGCGTTCTTTACCGTGATGCCCTGTGTTGCCGACCTGCGGACAGGTCTCCTCTTTCGGGGAACGGCAATCTCCAGGCGGCCTGACAGGTATCCCCCTGTCAGGGACTGATCGCAATCAAGCAGGCCGGGAACATTGCCCGAGTAAATAATCTCACCGCCGTGCACCCCGGCTCCCGGCCCCATGTCAAGCACATGGTCCGCCGAAGCTATGGTGTCCGTGTCATGCTCAACCACAATGACCGTGTTGCCGAGATCACGAAGACTGAGCAGAGTTTTGACAAGTTTTGCATTATCCCGCTGGTGCAGGCCGATACTCGGCTCATCAAGGATGTACAGAACCCCGGCAAGCCTGGACCCTATCTGTGATGCCAGCCTGATACGCTGGGCCTCGCCCCCGGACAGGGTCCCTGCCTTTCGCTCCAGGGAAAGGTACCCCAGGCCGACATTCTGCAGAAACCCCAACCGGTCCATCACCTCTTTGAGGATCGGCTCCGCGATGATACGTTGCCGATCTGTCAGGGAAACAGCGCTGATTTCCTCAATGAAACGGGTAATGGACAACCGGGTCAGCTCGACAATCGACCATGGCCCGATGCGCACCGCAAGCGCTTCCGGTTTCAAGCGGGCGCCGTCGCATGACGGGCAGGGCTGTTCATTGATGAACCTGCCCAGTTCTTCACGGATCATGGGTGACGAGGTTTCATGGTACCTGCGCTCAAGCTGGGGCAGAACACCTTCAAAAACAGTATGAGAGATGATTCTCCGCCGCCCTTTCCGGTAATAAAATTCTATCTCCTCACCCCCTGAGCCATGCAGAATAACCTGTCTGGCCCGGCGCGAAAGACGGCTGAATCTGGTATCAAGGTCAAAGCCGTAATGGGACGCCAGTGCTGCCAGCATCTGGCCGCTGTAACTCGACATGGATCGTGAACTCCAGGCAGCAACAGCTCCCTGGCGCAGCGTAAGGGAGCTGTCCGGGACCACCAGCTCCGGGTCAAAGAACTGGCGCACTCCCAGGCCGCTGCACTCAGGACAGGCGCCCTGCGGGTTGTTGAAGGAGAAAAGCCGGGTCGAAAGCTCAGGCATTGACACACCGCAGCTGTGGCAGGCAGCCGACTCGCTGAAGAGCTCTTCCCGGCCTGAATCCGGGTACACGGCAAGCATGCTTCCCTCGCTCAGCTTGACCGCCGTGGCCACGGACTCCTCGAGGCGTCTCCGTATTGTCGGCTTCAGAACAAGCCGGTCCACAACGACTTCAATGGTGTGGCGCCTGTTTTTATCAAGATCAATTTTCTCGGCAAGTTCCACGATTGCGCCGTTGACCCGGATCCGGACAAACCCGTCCTTGCGGAGACGGTCAAGGATTTTCTCATGCCTTCCCTTGCGGCCTGCCACGAGGGGAGCTAACAGAATAACCTTTTCACCTTCCGGATGCCTCAGCAGCAAACTCACCATATCTTCAAGCGATTGAGCACGTATTTCCCGGCCGCACTCGGGGCAGTGCGGTATCCCTGCCCTGGCAAAAAGCAGGCGCAGGTAGTCATAAATTTCCGTAACCGTACCGACCGTGGAGCGCGGATTTCTGCTCGTTGTTTTCTGTTCAATGGACACTGCCGGAGACAACCCCTCAAGGGAGTCCACCTCCGGCTTGTCCATCTGGCCTAAAAACTGGCGGGCATAGGTGGAAAGAGATTCCACGTACCTGCGCTGTCCCTCGGCATACAGCGTGTCAAAGGCAAGGGTGGACTTGCCCGATCCTGACAGGCCCGTAAAAACAATCAGCCTGTTGCGGGGCAGGTCGACACTGATGTCTCTTAAATTGTGCATTCGCGCGCCGCGGATGGACAGAAACCGTGGTTCCATGTTTTTTCGGATCAGTGGTGATTGTGTTGATTTGCAAATCGCGCGGACAATGAAAAATCCAAAGTCCCGCGGCGCAGGAAGTTACCCGTGAACAATCGTTTACAAACCCATCAGGTTCTGATGGTCGATTTTGATGCAGCGGTCCATAATGACATCAAGACCATTTTCTTCAGCGATGCGCGCAGCCTCGGGATTGACGATCCCCTGCTGCATCCAGATCACCCTGGCGCCTGTTGCGATCGCGTCGCGCACAACCGACTCCACCTGGTCGGCACGCCGGAAAACATTGACGATATCAATTGCATGGGGAACAGCATGCAGATCAGGGTAACACGGCTCGCCAAGTATTTCATCCTGACCCGGGTTTACAGGAACAATGCGATAACCGGCATGCTGCATGTAGTGCGCGACCTGATGACTCGGGCGGGTTTCTCTGGGGGAAAGTCCGACAACCGCAATGACGCTGTTGTCACGAAGAATTGACTCTATTTTTTTCAAGGGTACAGGCTGCATCATGATGGTCTCTCCATAGAATAAAATCTTTACCCTCCAGGCCGGTTGTGGTAATATAAACGTTTAAGGTAGACTTTATTGTATCCATTCTCTGCAGAGAATCAACCGGGAAGAATATTTTCTGATATGTATTTTCAGGATATCATCATTGAACTGAACAGTTACTGGGCATCTGCCGGTTGTGTCATCCTGCAGCCGTATGACATGGAAGTCGGGGCCGGGACCTTTCACCCGGCAACCCTTCTCCGGGCCCTGGGACCCGAACCGTGGAAGGCCGCCTATGTCCAGCCCTCAAGGCGTCCCACTGACGGCCGCTACGGGGAAAACCCCAACCGGCTGCAGCATTATTACCAGTACCAGGTCGTTATCAAGCCCTCTCCCCGGGAAATCCAGGACATGTACCTTGAAAGCCTGAAACGCTTCGGCCTGGACCTGCTTGAGCACGATATCCGCTTTGTCGAGGATGACTGGGAGTCGCCGACACTCGGCGCGTGGGGCCTGGGCTGGGAGGTCTGGCTTGACGGCATGGAAATCACCCAGTTCACCTATTTTCAGCAGGCAGGCTCCATTGACCTGAAGCCGGTTACCGTTGAAATCACCTACGGTCTTGAACGGATAGCCATGTATCTGCAAAAGGTCGACTCCGTCTATGATATTGCCTGGAATGACAAGGTTACCTACGGACAGATTTTCCTGCAGGCGGAAAAGGAATTCTCAGCCTTTAATTTTGAAGAGGCAAATGTCCGGGACCTTACCACCGCGTTTGACAACTATGAACGCGACGCCCTCAAGCTGGTTGACAAGGACCTGATTCTTCCGGCATACGATTACTGCCTCAAATGTTCGCACACCTTTAACCTGCTGGATGCCAGGAAGGCCATCAGCGTCTCAGAGAGAACACGATACATTGGTCGGATCCGCAATATCGCCAGAAAGGTCGCCCGCCATTACCTGGAACAGCGGCAGGAAATGGGATTTCCACTGCTCAAAAAAGAGAAAACGGAAACAGAGAAAGCTGAAGTTGAAATATAAAAAAGACAGGAGCAGGTCGGCAGATGGCGGAAGTGCATGGGAATCGAACCCACCCGCCAGGCTATTCACCCGGCACACCGGATTTGAAGTCCGGGAGGGCCACCAGCGCCCTATCCACTTCCACCCGTTTATTTAGTTTAATAATTGTTGACCTGAAAAACAACTTATTATTATATTCCCGGCAGATAACAGAGTACAAAACAGAAAAAATCTTCAGGAGATGACATTTCCGTCCCAATGTAACCCATGCAGTGCACCCAACTCATACGTCTCATCAAAGACTGGTATCTTCATGTCAAGGAAGAAACAATGGCGCCGGCCCGTATGCTGCAGTTCACTGACAAGCATATCAAGAGCTGTGAAGTCTGCATGCAGGATCCCGGCCTCACGGAGGAGATGGAAAAAATACGTGAGTTCGTTCTGCCTGAATCCAAGATCCCGAAGTCCAGGCGGGAGGGCGAGGAGGAGGCCACTCCTGAAATCTCCCCTGCCATGGATGAAGGCGAGAACAGGAAAAGCGGGGAGAAGCCTGAAACCGTCGAAGACCAGGGTGCAGGCAACAAGGTCTAATCTCGGTTCATACCTCCCTGTTCCCGTAAAAACCTGTCCTCATACTGTCAACCGGGAAACTCCCAGGTATATTTATGCCACCTCCCTCGGAAAAGAGTCTGTTTGAACGTTTTCTCCACTCGCAGTCCTCCGGGTCAATAGTCCTCCTGCTCGCCACCTTTACGGCGGTTGCCTGGGCCAACTCACCCTGGGCCAATATTTATTACGCCCTAAGTCACCTGGACATCGGCACATATTTTGCCGGCAAGCAGTATCACCTTACCCTCGATTACTGGGTCAAAGACGGCCTCATGGCCATTTTCTTTTTTGTTGTCGGCCTTGAAATAAAACGGGAAATCCTGATCGGCGAACTCTCGTCCCTCAGGAAAGCGGCTCTGCCTGTCATGGCCGCGATCGGGGGCGGCGTGATCCCGGCCCTGATTTATTTTGCCTTCAACCCCGGCGGTCCCGAGGCCAACGGATGGGCAGTGCCCATGGCCACGGACATTGCCTTTGCCCTTGGGCTGCTGGCGCTCTTCGGCAAAAGGGCCCCCATCGGCCTCAAGGTTTTTCTCACCGCCCTGGCCATTGTCGATGACCTTCTGGCAATACTTGTCATCGCCATATTCTATACCGAGACAATCAACCTGACTGCCCTTGCCTTTGCCTGTATTCTGCTTGTCCTGCTTGGTGTCCTGATACGAACGGACCTCCGCCGTTCCGGCATATTACTGTTCCTGGCCATTCTTATCTGGGCCTGTATTTTTCTTTCCGGAATCCATGCCACGATCGCCGGGGTACTCATCGCCATGACCGTCCCGGTCCGTGCATCCATCGGGCCGCAGAAATTTTTTGATATTATCTGCAAACACATGGCCCTGCTCAAGGAGTCCAAAATAACCCGCGAAAGCATGATCGAAGACAAGGAGCAGCGCCGGGCCATTGAGCAGATCTACCTGACTGCCCGCGAAATGATGCCGGCCGGCATTGCCCTTGAAGAAAACCTGCACAGTATCCAGGCTTTCATCATCCTGCCGCTCTTTGCCCTGTTTGCCGCCGGCGTAACCATAGACCAGACCACCCTGGCGGGATTTCCCGGCAGCGTGGCCATTGGTATCATCTGCGGACTGGTCATCGGCAAGCCCATAGGTATCTGCCTTTTCAGTTACCTGGTTATTGCAAGCGGCAGGGCGGAGTTGCCCCGCGGCATGAACTGGGGCCAGTTGCTGGGAGTATCCTGTCTCGGCGGCATCGGCTTTACCATGTCGATCTTTATCAGCGAGCTGGCCTTTATCGAGAACGCCATGATTGACGATGCAAAAATTGCCATTTTCGCGGCTTCCATTCTGGCCGCGATAGCAGGCGCTTTCATTCTTCACAAGACACTGCCCGCGAAATAATACCATCCAGGCAGACAGGCAGGAATGTTTGCCGCGGTTCTACCCCCCCGCTCTACGAAAGATGATTGCGGAAAAAAACTGACAGCATGACAATACCCAGGGCGGCCATCACAGCCATGCCCGTCACCATGGCACCCCACCCGTAACGCTCATAAAACAGTCCCGGGATATACATGCCCGCCACCCCGCCGCTGTAATAACTTGAAACATACAAGCCGCTTGCCAGGCCGCGATACTGCCCGGACTTCCTGTTGACCACTGCGGTTGCAACGGTGTGGACAAGAAACATGGCTCCGCAGAATGGAAAAAGCAGCACAAACAGAAGCCCGGCATGGGGCACCAGCATGGCCAGCAGTACCAGCAGAAAAAGGAAGTAGCCGGGGATCATGACCCGTGCTTCAGACCCGGCCTGCCTGATAATTTTTCCTGCTCCCATGGATGTGACAATTCCGGTTATGTAGCCGCAATACATGATACCGGTAAGCAGGCCGGACCTGTATCCGGCAAGCTCAACCGTCCTGAAGGGAAGAAAATTGAGCGTGCCGCAGAACACAAAAAACAGGCAGAATACGGCAAGATACACCGGCAGGCACGGCCTGACCTTGAGGAAGGAAGATATATCAGCCACCGCGGCGAGCTGCTTTGCTCCTTTCCCTCCTCCGGCGCCTGCGGGACGAACCATAAAAAAACAACCGTATAGCAGAGCGGCCAGGACGAAATAGAAAATACGCCAGTCAACAATGACACTGCTTGTCCCGGCAAGCAGACGCCCCAGGAACCCTCCGGAAATTGTTGCCGCCACATACAGGGACATTGCCTGCTGCAAACCACCATCCTCCCTGCCGGAACCGGCAAGAAAGGCCATCACGGCCGTGAGCGAGGCCGGTATAAACAGTCCCTGGAGAAACCTGACAACAAGCAGTTGCGGAAAGCTCTGGGCAAGGCCGGTCAGAAGAGTGAGAAACGCAAGTATGATCAAAGACAGGCGCAGCACCGTTATGGGTTGAATATAGCTTAACAGGTACCCGTAGGAAAGCGGCGCAACTGCCAGGGGCAGCATGGTCACCGCCATGAGCAGGGCAGAAGAAGACTCGCTGAGACCGTACAGGTCGGCAAAAAAAGGGAGCAGGGGCTGGGGGGAATACAGCACAAAGACATTCAGGGCCGCAGCGGTTAACACCCGGAAATGTCCGGACAGAGGACCGTTTTTACCAGATGCCTTCAATGCCTGCACCGCACTGAGAGCATTTCCCCTGGTCGACGCGCATAGCCGTGATACTGAAACCGTAACGGCTGACAAGCTCTGCGCCGCAGGCGGGACAGAAGGTGTTTTCTCCCCCTCTCCCGGGGACATTGCCCTCGTACACGTAGCGCAGGCCTTCCGCGAGCCCGATGTCACGGGCCTTCTGCAGATTTTCCAGCGGGGTCGGGTTTCTATCCGTTAACCTGTAGGTGGGATAAAAGGCCGTAACATGCCACGGCA
>JAJRVA010000141.1 GCA_024277485.1 Deltaproteobacteria bacterium
AGGAAAGTATTCTCCGACACTCTCCAGGTGCCCAAGCAGAAAACCGTGCGACAGACCTAAAACGGCTCCCTGCTTCATGGCAGCAAAGATCTTTTTATAGTTCTCCACCTGGGCGGCATCAGAGATAAGCAGGACAACCATGTCCGACTCGCCGATGACCGCATACATTTCCCCAAGCGTCCCGTTTTCCTCGGTAAAGCCGCCCGCGCGGGCCGAGTCCATGGATGGGCTGCCGGAACGCAACCCGATCTTGACCGTAATACCCGTTCCCTCCAGGGAATCCCTCAGGTTCTGCGCCTGGGCCGGACCCTGGGATCCCCAGCCGATAACACCGATCTGGTTGATTCCGTCAAAGGCCTTGGGCAACAGGCCGAATTTATCACGACCGCCCCGCACAATGGTCTCACGGGTCTCGGCAAGCTGTATTGTCTCGGTTTCAAAGACATTGGACGTAAACAGGGTTTCCATCAGATTCCTCCAGTATTGTTCAGTTCGCAGTCTGCGATAGTCATAGCAAAAGGGCAATCTTATATATTTACAAAAACATCGCCACAAATTCAACAAAAATAGATAAAAAACAGTGCATGGTTCCCGGTTAGCGGATTTCCCCCGCACCCCGACCCTGCACCCTGCACTCCATACCTACAATTATATTTCGCCATCCCGTATTATTTCGCTATAATGCCCTTACAATCTTCTTGCTGTTGCCTTTTTCCTGAATGAGTGAATGAACACACGGTATGTCAAAACTGCGATCTTTGTGGCCTGGCTTGTCCTGTTAGGTCTGCTTGCGGGCAGGAATTTTTTTGTCCGGGAGGTTGACAGGCATGAACTGCAGGTCCTCAAAAAGGCCCGGCAGGAGCGTTTTTACGGTGTCTGGTTCCAGAAACGGCGGATCGGGTATGTAGCGGAGACCCTGAAACCGGAAGGTTCACAGATCATCCTCCGGCAGAAGGCCCACATCCTGCTCAATGTTCTTGAAACCACGCAGCCGATTGACATGAACGTCACTGCCAGGCTTGACAACCGGTTCACCCTGCAGGACTTTGACTTCCAGTTCACCTCTCCTTTCTATTCAATGAGTGCCGAGGGCTATACGGAAAAAAATACTGTTCACTTTACCCTTGATACAGGCCAGTCAACCATAACCGACAAAGTCACCCTTCCCGCCCCCCCTATTCTGGCCGTCAATGACCGCAGCTACCTGCTTCATCAGTTGACCGAGGCAGGCCGGAAAATAAAAGTTCCCTCTTTTGACCCTCTCTCACTTTCCGGCAGGGAATCAATTATCCAGTATCATGGGAAAGAAAAGCTGCTGATTCGAAGAAGGGTAAGGCAGCTGCACCGTTTTTCAGAGACCTTCAGCGGCATGCGGATAAACTTCTGGCTTGATGATAACGGCAGGGTCGTCAAGGAGGAGTCACCGGCCGGTTTTCAGCTCATAGCAGAACCTGAGTTCAGAGCAAAGGATGTGGTGAGTTCCGGCAACGAACTTCTCAGCGCCGTTGCCATCCCGCTGTCCGGAAAACTTCCTGACAATGATGCCGCTGAGGTAACATACCGTGTTTTCCTTCCTAATGTTATTGATTTTGACACCGGGGGCGGCCGTCAGGCAGTGCAGGGGAACCTGCTTGTCGTCAGCCGTGAGAAGATACCGGCCACGGCAACCCCGGGCAGCGCTCTGTGCGGCAGGCCGGCATCCCTGCAGCCGAGCAGGTATGTTCAATCCGGTCATGATGACATCAAAAAAACCGCCCGAAACATTGTCCGGGGAGAACAGGATCCTGTGCGGCAGGTACGGCTGCTGGCCGACTGGGTGTACGGATCCCTTGAAAAGAGGCCGATCCTGGGCCTGCCTGATGCCCTGACAACCCTGCGCAGCAAAAAGGGCGACTGCAATGAGCATGCCTCGCTCTTTGCCGCGCTGGCCAGGAGCCTCGGCATACCAACCGTTATCGCGACCGGTGTCACCCTGCAGAACAAGGCATTTTATTACCACGCCTGGAACGAGGTATGCCTGGACGGCCGATGGTACAGCCTGGACACGACAATAAACCAGTTTCCGGCCGACCTTTTTCATATCAGGTTCGGATGGGGCGACCTGGACCAGCAGCTCAAAATCGGAGCACTCCTGGGCAATCTGCAGATAGAGGTTATCCAGAATCCGTGACAGCTTTGTGATAGACTACAATGTAACATTGTGAATACAAGAGGAAAATATGCAATATAACGTGGGGTGTCATGTTCACCACGCCGCCCTGCGGGGCGTCCGATAACGGCACATCTACGGCGTTGGCAACTCGTTGACATCACACCAGGATCGTCATGTGGACAAGCCATATCACTATCAACATTGTTGCCGCCTCGAAGGTTCACAGGCTCGCTATCTGTATCTGTACCGTTCTCTAACGCTCACGGATCCAGGATTACATCACAGGAAAAAAACCGACCATGAATATTCTTGAAATCAGAAACCTGACCAAACAGTTCGGGAAATACAAGGCTGTCGACCATGTCAGCCTCTCGGTCAAGCCAGGGGAAATCTACGGATTCCTCGGCCCCAACGGAGCCGGCAAGACAACGACCATAAAAATGATTGCCGGCCTTTTAAGGCCGGACAGGGGAACCATTATCATCAACGGGCACGACCTGGCAGAACAGCCGGCGATCTGCAAACAGAAAACCGGCTACATACCGGACCGCCCCTGGCTGTATGAAAAACTTACCGGCATGGATTTCCTCCAGTTCATAGCCAGCCTCTATGGGCTTGAGGAAGAAAAATTCAACTCCGCAACGCAGTACTATTTAAAGCTGTTTGACCTGGACGAATGGAAAGACCATCTCATTGAGAGTTACTCGCACGGGATGCAGCAAAAACTGATCATGACGTCCATGCTGATGCAGGAACAGCCGCTTCTTGTCATTGACGAGCCCATGGTCGGGCTTGACCCGAAATCCGCCCGTCTGATCAAGGAAATCTTCAAACAGCGGGCCCAGGCGGGAACATCCATTTTTCTGTCAACCCACTCCCTTGAGATTGCCGAGGAGCTGTGCCACCGCATTACCATCATCACGGAAGGACGGCTCCGCATCACCGGAGACATGGAGACACTGCGCCGTGAGGCAGGGAGGAAAAGCTCGGACCTTGAAGACATATTTCTGCAGCTTACAGGCGCATGGGAGATGCAGGAGATTATCTCTGCCATACGGGACAGCAGTGAGAAATAGTCTCCTGCAGCCGTTATTCCTGAGCTTCAGGAACCGTTTGTTCCCCCGGGGCCGTCTTTCGTCCAAGACTTTTCTCATCCTCTGTTTCGGGGCAGCCCTTTTTTTCGCCCTCTACCTGGTCAGCCTCAAGGCAATCACCTACTTTCACAGCCAGAACGAACTGGGCATCATTCTCAGCCTGAAAATATTCCAAATGGCCTGGGCAATCGTCTTTACCATGCTCATTTTCTCAAGCATGGTTTCCGGCGTTTCCGCCCTGTTTCTCTCCAATGACAATGAGATCATCTTTTCTTCCCCGGCCCCGCCGGAAAAGATATACCTGATGCGCTACCTGAGCATCTCCCTCTACACCTCATGGATGATGATCATCTTTTCCATGCCGGTTTTCGGGGCTTTCGGGCAGGTGTTCAAGGCTGGATACACCTATCTTTTCTTCATGGTTCCAGCCGTACTCTGCATAGCCGCCATGGCATCCGGCATCGGCCTGCTGGTCACCATTGTGCTGGTGAACCTGTTTCCGGCCCGGCGGACAAAAGACATCGTGGTCTACCTCTCCCTGCTGTTCGGCATCCTGCTTTACCTTGTAATTCGGCTTCTGCGGCCCGAAGAGCTGGTTGACCCGGAACGGTTTCCGGATTTCATCGATTACCTGTCCAGCCTGTCAACTCCCGCTGCTCCCTTTCTGCCCTCCAGCTGGGCATCAAACCTCCTGACCGGCTACCTGCAGGATCATGTTGTTGACTGGCTGCTGTGCGGGCTTCTCGTCACAACCCCCTTTGTCATCTATTTTGCCGGTGAGTGGGCCATGGGGCGCTGGTTCTTCAGCGGCTATTCAAAGGCTCAGGAATCCTTTGGCGGTTACCGCAGGTTCAGGAACAGAAAATATTCACCATCCCCCCTGTTCTGGTTTTTCCGCAAGGAGATGAAGATGTTTGTCCGAGACTCCTCCCAGTGGTCGCAGCTCTTTCTTGTCGGGGCCCTTGTTGTCGTCTATCTCTACAACTTCAAGGTCCTGCCTCTTGACAGGTCCCCCATTCCGGCTGACGCGGTCGCCAATATCATCGCCTATGCCAACATCGGGCTGACCGGCTTCATAGTGGCCTCCCTGTGTGCCCGTTTTGTCTTCCCGTCCATCGGGGCCGAGGGGAGCGGATTCGGCCTGATCCTCACCTCACCGGTGCCTGTGAAACAGTATATCCGGTATAAATACCTTTTTTATGTCCTGCCCTTTACCATCCTGACCCTTGTTCTGCTTGCCGCCAGCAACCATCTCCTCCAGGTCACCGGTCCCATGTGGTGGATATCTCTCGGCACCGGGATGATCATCACCTGGAGCGTCGTTGCCATGGGTATTGGTTTCGGAGCGGTCTATGCTGATTTCAAGGCGGAGAACCAGGCAACTGTCCAGGGAGGATTCGGGGCTATCCTCTTTCTCTTTACCGCCCTGGCATATGAGCTTGTAACGATCCTTGTCGCTGCCATTCCCGCCTATCGCCTGGTGCGAAGCTGGCGCTGGGACATGCATTTTACCGGCAACATCATCGCGCAGTCAGCCGGCGCGGCAGCATTTATTCTCGCGACGGCCTGCCTGATAATCATGGTCAGCATGAGAAAGGGAAGGGAAAGTACCGGCAAAAACTACAGTTGAGACTGTCTGTCCGGTCAGAGACTGCGGCCCGGGAGCAAACATCACCCCTGAATGGCGTATCCCCCGTCGACCACAATGGTCTGGCCGTGAATCATTGCTGCCAGGTCGCTGCAGAGAAACAGGGCCAGATCCGCCACATCTTCCGGGGTGGTCAGGCGGCCAAGGGGTGTCCTTTCCAGGGAGACTCCTATTATTTCATCACGGTTGGGGAATTTCTTCAGGGCATCCGTATCCACCACACCGGCGCTGATGGTGTTGACGTGTATACCGTCAGGCCCTAATTCCACAGCCAGGTGCCTGACTACTGACTCCAGCGCCGCCTTGGATGCCCCGACAACGGTATAGTTCGGCACCGCCCGCACTGCGCCGAGACTCGACACCGCCATGATACGGCCGCCGGCCTGCATCATGGGCACCGCGTTCTGCGTCAGTGTCAGGAGAGCCCGTGCGTTGATATCCATGGCCCAGTTCCAGTGCCTGGTCGTGAGTTCCATTGCCGGTTTGAGAACACCCGAGGCCGCATTGCTGACCAGAATATCAAGGTGGGTATACTGCTGCCTGATTTCATCAAACATCCTGATGACATCATCTTCCCTGGCAACATTGGCCTTGACAGCCAGGCATTTCACTCCTTTTTCTTCGATGGCGGCAACGGTCTCTTCAGCGTCCCGCTTGTGGCGGACATAGTTGACCACCACATCGGCGCCGTTTTCAGCCAGACGCATTGCAATGGCCCGGCCGATTCCCCTCGAACCGCCGGTAATCAGGGCAACTTTGCCATGTAACTCCAACATGCTCACCTCTTTTATTCAGTGTTGAAAAATCAGTTTTCAGAACATTGATCACGATAGTGTAAATATGCCAGTTTAATAGAATCAGTGGAAAGTTGAAAGTTGAAAGTTATTCAAGGGAGCCTCATGTTGAAAGTTGACCGGGCAAAAAACAGGGAAAAATCACGGCCGGCCCAGGCGCCTGACCCTGTTTTTCACGAACCTGAAAGGATTGAAACGAATCGGATCCAGCTCACCCGGCACCTCAAAACCCTTGACCCTCACCTGCCCGGGCGCCTGGAGAGGAAATTCAAGTTCACCACTATCAGTTGCCGTCATACCGGCACGGATACATGCCCCCATAAGCGGGCTGTCAGACGGTTTGAGACCGACAATATCGAGAAAAGCGCGATCAATGGCAACAGGATTGAATGAACCGGCAATGAGACCCAGTTCAAAGGCCTGACCACGGACCGGACCGGTTTCATGCATGGCCGTGATTCCGTCAACTATGGTTATGCTGTCCGGAAGCATGGAGAGCAGGCCCACTATATACCGGGAAAAATCACCCTGCCTGCCGCCATGGATCATATGACAGAGCGGCTTGCGCAATCCGGTCAGGCAGCCGAAATAATTCTTTACCGCCAGGGTCATCCGCAGCTGGGCATGCGCCTTGACTTTCGGCAGGTTGACAAGGATATCACAGTCAAGCGCATCGGCAGCCAGTCCGGCGCGTATTCCTGACGGCAGGGTTACCTGCCGGACCCGGGTGAAATTGGTCACAGGTACGGAAAGTTTCTTGAGGGAATCGCCTATACCGATACGGGCAAGGACTGATGCGGCCGAACCAAAAGCAGGAGAATCACCTATTTGAACGTGAGCGCCATGATCCAGGAACAGCCGTGCTGCCGCCAGGATAAAGTCACCGTCAGTACAGGGCAGGGTACCATGCGTGGCTGAGACAAGATTCGGCTTGAGAAGGACCCTGGCGGAACGGACATTCTGCGCCGCAAAAAGAGGCCCTGTCACCCTGCCCATGCAGTCAGCCAGGAGTGCCCGGTCATACCGGGGGCATTTCTCCAGGAATACAGTGCGAGAGCTACAATCCATGGGATAAACCTGGATCCGTGAGCGTTCGAGAACGGTACAGACACAGATAGCGAGCCTGCGAGACCTTCGAGGCGGCAACAATGTTGATTATCCTGGTGTGATATCAACGAGTTGCCAACGCCGTAGATGTGCCGTTATCGGACGCCCCGCAGGGCGGCGTGGTGAATATGACACCCTGCGTTATATTTCATTTTTTATCTTTGTATTCAAATGGTTACAAACAAGCATATCGCAAAGCCGTCACGGATTCAGGATAAAAATAGGACCGGCCCTACCATTGGTGGTGGTCGGGCCGGAACAAAAAGGAGAGAAGAGATGAAGAATTACCCATAACTTTGCACATTCCATGCCAGATAAAGCCTTCCTGCTTATTTTTTACATAATAACGTATATTCACTACGTTAAACAAAAAAAATGGCGCATCGTATCTCTTTGCAGGAGAGATAAAGTACAACTTTTTTGACGACTCAGGCTGAAAACATGCCCTTATCACCCTGTGTTTCCGCACAGAATCAATGAATTACGTTAAATTACGTTCCAATATGATTTCTTGTATCAGCTATTCAAAAATAGATATCGATTATCACTGTCGCAAATTGCACGCCGAGGCTGCACATTGAGTGCTCCCACCCCTATTGCCGGGCCCAGTTGAGGAGCCCTCCCGCAGCGACGATTTCACGGTGCCGGCCTGAAAGATCGATCACCGCCTGCATGGGAACATTATCCACCTCAACGGTTACCCGGTCAGCGCCACTGAGCAGGGCCTCCCTGATGCCTGGAATGACAACCTCAGTCCCCTGTTCCACCCTGTCATAGTCACCCGGATCGGCAAAGGTCAGGGGCACAATGCCGAAGTTGATCAGGTTTGCCTTATGGATCCGGGCAAAACTCTTGACAAGCTTGACCTGGACTCCAAGGTAACGAGGCGCCAGGGCAGCATGTTCCCGGCTGGAACCCTGACCGTAATTCTCGCCGCCGACGACAAGTCCGTAGCTGCCCTCCAGGACGGCATCCTGCATTTCACGGGCAAAATTATGATTTATCTGATGAAACACATACTCGCTTATGGCCGGGATGTTTGAGCGCAGGGGAAGGATCTTCGCTCCGGCAGGCATGATATGGTCCGTGGTGATATTATCAGCCACCTTCATCATGACCCGTCCTTTCCATGTCTCTGGCAGGGGGTCGAAGTCTGGAAAAGGGGCGATGTTCGGGCCCCTGACTATCTCAACCGTGTTGTCTTCGGGCCAGGGAGACTCGATGCGCCCGTCCCCGGGCAGTACTTTATCCGGCAGGCTGAAAACCGGATACTCTCCCAGGTCACGCGGATCGGTAATCACTCCCGTCACCGCGCTGGCAACGGCAACTTCGGGGCTGCAGAGATAGACCTTGTCCCCGGCCGTACCGCTTCGGCCGGGAAAATTGCGGGGAAAGGTCCTCAGGGATATACCGTCTGTGGGCGGAGCCTGCCCCATGCCGATGCACCCCATGCAGCCGGACTGGTGAATACGGGCCCCGGCATGGATCAGGGTGAGGAGATCACCCCGGTCCGTAATGTTTTCAAGGACCTGGCGGCTGCCGGGATTGATTTCAAAACTGACGTTTCTGCTTACCTCGCGGGTTTCAAGCGTTCTGGCAACCACGGTGAGATCCCGGATGGAGGAGTTGGTGCAGGAGCCGACCAGCACCTGGGCCACCGGCTTACCGGCAACTTCACTGACCGGCACGACATTGTCGGGCGATGAGGGACAGGCAATCAGGGGCTCGATTGCGGCCAGGTCAAGCTCAAAAACCTCGTCATACACAGCCCCTTCGTCAGCGACCAGTTCCTGCCACTGGTCCTCCCTGCCCTGGCCGGCAAGAAATTTCCTTGTCTGTGCATCCGAAGGAAAAACAGAGGTGGTGGCTCCCAGTTCCGCGCCAAAGTTGGTAATGGTTGCCCTGTCGGTCACGCTCAGTTCTTCCACACCCGGGCCGAAGTATTCCATGATATACCCCACCCCGCCCTTGACCGACAGACGGCGCAGGACCTCCAGGAGGACATCCCGGGCCGACACCCAGGGATTGAGCCTGCCGGTGAGCCTGATCCCGTAGATTTTCGGCATAATGAGATAAAAAGGCTTGCCGGCCATGGCCATGGCCACATCAAGTCCCCCTGCGCCCATGGCAAGCATGCCCAGCCCGCCGCCGGTGGGAGTATGGCTGTCCGAGCCAAGCAGTGTCTTGCCGGGAACCCC
>JAJRVA010000142.1 GCA_024277485.1 Deltaproteobacteria bacterium
CACTCACGCGGCGTCGCTGCGTCAGGGTTGCCCCCATTGCGCAATATTCCTCACTGCTGCCTCCCGTAGGAGTCTGGCCCGTGTTCCAGTGCCAGTGTGACGGATCATCCTCTCAGACCCGCTAACCATCGCTGCCTTGGTAGGCCGTTACCCCACCAACTAGCTAATGGTACGCAGACTCCTCCCCGTGCGATAGCTTACATCAGAGGCCACCTTTCCTTCATACCCCGGCAGGTACGAATATATCCGGTATTAGTCCCCCTTTCGAAGGGTTATCCCGAACACCAGGATAGATTATCTACGCGTTACTCACCCGTGCGCCACTTTACTCGCTAACCGAAGTCAGCTTTCTCGTTCGACTTGCATGTGTTAAGCACGCCGCCAGCGTTCGTTCTGAGCCAGGATCAAACTCTCCAGTTTGATATCCTAACCCAATCACTCGCTCAAATCTCTCGACTTGGCTGATTGAGTCCTTATTAAAATAAAACAAAAAAACAATCGGCCCGCTCATCTACTATTCAGTTGTCAATGATCAAAAAACACTCTTCAAGAGTGCTTGTCTGTCCACTTGGGACAATTCTCATTACTACTTTTTTTCCCCGGGTATGTCAACTGAAAAGAGGAGAAAAACGGAGCACAGTTCGTGCGCTCACACGAAGTAACGGAGCGGCAACCTATCGTATCGGTACATGTATGTCAACGACTTTTTCCGAAAAAAAGAGCAGCTCTCTTTTTAAAACAAAACATAATGATTTTATGGTGATTTATTTTTTTCTCATTGTTAAGAAGTATCTATCTGTCGTAACATTGATTTAACAGGGTGTATGACTCGTATTCCCACTTCCGTGCAGGCAACTATATAAAGTTATGAAACCGACGTGTCCAGAGAATGAAAACGGAAAAGTCGATCAGGCTGCTCTCAGGTTGATCCCGGCTGTTGAAGAATGCCTGCAGGCGCTGTCTGCCATGCAGGAACTTGACGATATACCGCTCGCACTAATCAAGATGAGTGTCAGGCACACCCTGTCTGAGATACGGAAGCGTGTCCTTGGCGGTGAAGAAATATCACCTGAATCGCTGCAGATTTCCGCACTCCTTCCGGTTTTCTGTGCCCATATTTACAAGGAGCAGCAGCCGCGGTTTCGCCGGGTGATAAATTGCACCGGGGTTATCATTCACACGAATCTCGGCAGGTCTCTCCTGCCGCAATCTGTTATGGATACCCTGTCTGAGGCAGGTTCCCGGTACTCGAACCTTGAGTTTGATCTTGAAACAGGAAAGCGGGGCAGCCGCTACAGTCATGTTGAGAAGCTTCTGTGCCAGTTGACCGGCGCCGAGGCCGGGCTTGTGGTCAACAACAATGCTGCTGCTGTTCTCATTGTGCTGGAAACGCTGGCTAAAAACAGGCAAGTCATAGTATCGCGGGGGCAGCTTGTTGAGATCGGCGGATCGTTCAGGATCCCGGATGTCATGGCCCGCAGCGGGGCAACCCTGGTTGAGGTTGGTGCCACCAACAGGACCCACCCGAGAGATTACGAGAACGCGATAAACGAAGATACCGCACTGCTGCTCAAGGTTCACTGCAGCAACTTCAAGATTATCGGTTTTACCCGTGAGGTAGACCTCCCGGGCCTGGTTGAAATCGGTCGTCGCAGCGGGATTCCGGTAATGGAGGACCTCGGGTCCGGTTGTCTTGTCGATCTCAGCCGGTTCGGTCTGGAAAAAGAGCCGACCGTTCAGGAGGTGGTAGCCAGTGGAGTGGACGTTGTAACATTCAGCGGCGATAAACTTCTTGGTGGCCCCCAGGCAGGGGTTATCCTCGGCAAAAAAGAGATCATAGACCGTATCAGGAAAAACCCCATAAACAGGGCCCTGCGGATTGATAAGTTTACCCTGTCCGGCCTTGAATCGATCCTGCGCCTCTATCTCGATGAGGAAGTCGCCCTGCAGAAGATTCCGACCCTCACTATGATATCAGCGCCGGTTGAGGTAGTGAAGCGCCGTGCACAGCGTCTGGCAAGGAGGGCTCGCAAAGAATTGTCGGGTTTGTGCCGGGTTTCCACCTGTGAGACAGTTTCAAGGGTCGGCGGCGGGGCCATGCCTGAACAGAATCTTCCCAGTATGGCTGTTGTCCTTGAGCCGGTGGGTATGACGATAAGCGGTTTTGAGCAGGCGCTCAGACGCCTGGATGTGCCGGTGATAGGACGTGTGGAAGAGGACAAGCTGCTGCTTGATATGCGGACTGTCGCCGATGATGAAGTCATACCGCTGGCAGACTGTCTCAACACTGCGTTAACTGGCTCTGCCGACTGATTTCCACGACCATCATGTTTCCTTTTTTTCAGCCGGAATCATTCTTGAAACAGAAAGATTTTTACCTGCTTGCCGATATCTACTGCCGTGAAATAGAAAAACTTCTGCCGGTCAAGGGGACCGTGGAATTATGGGGGCACAACTGGGAAAAAGGACAGCAGGCCGAGTGGTACAATGACAGAAAGCTGACTGCCCGTCTTGTCAAACGTTGCGAATCACTTGCGCCCGGCATGGAAAACGGCAGGCTCATATTGCCGCTCAAGGTTGATAGCGGGGATAATATCGCGGTTGTGGTCAAGGATGTTGACCCGGCACTGCTGCACAAGATGGCATCGGAGTGGCTGACGGGTTTCAGGGACCTTGTCCAGGCAGAACTGGCAGCGAGGAGGGATAATGCAGTGGATCCTGTTACCGGGCTGTACAGCAGTAACCTGTTCAAGACAGTCCTGGGTGATGTCTGTCAAAAGAAATCTCCACATTCTCTGTTTCTTGTTTATGCGGAGTTCAAAAGCCGCCGTCGTACGATTCATTTCCAGGATACTGTCAAGGCCGGCCGGTTGATAGATGTCATATGTCCTGCCCCTGTGTTTTACTTGGGTGGCAATGTTTTCTGCCTGCTGCAGGAAGATCTTTCCCGCCATGAATCGCTTGAAATTGCGCACCGCTTGTCGAATCGCCTGAAACGTGAAGGACTGCATCGGGTTCACATCGGGATATCAGTCCAGGAGGGTGAACGAGCAGAGTGTGATCCCGTGACGGCTCTGCAGGAATGCTGGCAGGCCATGGAGGCGGCTGAGCGCCGGGGTCCTTTCAGTCTTTGCGAGGCAGCATACCGCCAGGCAGGGGAGAATCTTCCCCTGGCCCGGCCATCCTTGAGCGTCATTGCTGCTCTGAGGAGAAAATGGCGGGGAGTCAGTCAGTTTGGCTTGATTCTGTTTGTCATTGAAAACATCGCAGATGGGCAGACAGAGAAAATACGGCTTGAAGAAACCGTTGCCGGCTCTCTGCCTGCGGGAAGTTCCTATGTCCCTGTTTCTCCGCAGGAGGGGTATGTTTTTATTCCGCACAGTACTGAAAATCAGGGCCGGCTACTGGCTGAGAAAATAAAGGCTGCCCTTGAGCAGAAGCATGTATCTCTGTCAGTTGCACTGGGGATCTGTACATGGCCCTTTCATGGGTATACCAAGACGGAAACAACCGTAAATTGCAAAAAAGCACTGATGCACGGGAAGTTTTTCGGTTCCGGTGCAGTGACCGTATTTGATCATGTCAGTCTCAATGTCAGCGGGGATTACCTGTTTGACGAGGGGGATTATCGCCAGGCGGTGCGTGATTATCAGGCCGGGGTCCGTATTGCCCGGGACGATGTCAATCTCATGAACAGCCTCGGCGTTGCCCTGACCGCATTCAACAGGCTTGGCGAGGCCATGGCATGTTTTGACCAGGTTATTCGGAAAGACCCGGAAAATTTCATGGCCCTTGTCAACAAAGGGTTTGTTCAACGTATGCTGGGGGATAAAGATGAGGCCCTGAGATGCTTTGAACAGGCATCACGGCAGCAGGAGTTTTCAGAGTCACCTGTTTTTCCGGACCTGTCCATGCAGCTCGGTCGTTTATACTGTGATGCCGAACGGTTTGACCGGGCACTTGATGTTCTGCACAGGTACGAGAAACATCCGGGCAGCCGGCAGGAATTTTCTCTGTATAGTCTTCTTGGTGAAGCATATGCAGGGAAAAAGCAGCCGGAGCTGGCAATACCCGCTCTGCAGAAGGCGGTACGGAAAAATCCCCATGATGCCCGGTCGTTGAGCCTGCTTGGCGAACTCTATGCCAGGGATGGGCAGGGAGATGATATAGCCCTGGCACTGTGCAGACAGGCGGTGGATAGAGATGATGCTTCGTGGCAGCACTGGTTTCGCCTGGCGCTGGTCAACAGGAAAATGGGCCGGTTGCAGGAGGCCGGGGATGCTGTCAAGGAAAGCCTGCGCAGAAACCGCGGAGCGGTTGAGGCGCTGTTCCTGGCCGGACAGATTCAC
>JAJRVA010000143.1 GCA_024277485.1 Deltaproteobacteria bacterium
CTATCTCAAGAAAGTTGTTGTCGTTCAGGTAGTTACGCACTGCCTGGACAACGGTGTGACGCATCTGCAGGTTGGCCGCCATCTCGGGGCGTCGCAGGTCCAGGTAGCGGTACTGGAGCCGGAGGTTGTCCGAGATATCGAGATCCTCGTCCAGGGGAAACGGCGGCGTTTCGCTGCTGTTGAGAATACGCAGTTCACTGACCATGACCTCGATGGTGCCGGTCTCCAGGTTGGGGTTTTCCATGTCTGCCGGGCGGCGCAGGACGGTGCCCTGCACGGCGAGAACCCATTCGCTGCGGAGCCGGTGCGCCTTGGTATGCACCTCTTTGTTGTGCTCCGGATTGAAGACCACCTGGGTGATGCCCCATCGGTCCCGGAGATCAATAAAGATAACCCCGCCGTGGTCCCGGCGCCGGAGGACCCAGCCCATCAGGGTGACCTCCGTGTCAACGTGATCAGGGCCGAGTTCTTTACAGGTATGCGTGCGCCGCAGCGCTCCGATTGAATCCATTACATTTCTCTCTTCATGAAGTCTGTTTTTCCGTTGGCCGGAAGACTTTCTGTGATTATTTTTTTCAGTTGCCGTGCATTGTCTTCAGAGCGGTCCCGGAGGGGTATGTCAACCTGCTCTCTGGTCTGCATGTCTCTCAGCACGGCTGTCTTCTGTTCAAGTTCATTGTCCCCGATGATGAGCGCAAATCGGGCATGGACGCGGCCCGCCTGTTTCATCTGGGCCTTCAGGCTCCGGCCGCTGTAATCAAGAGCTGTTTTTACCCCTCTTTTGCGGAGCTGGTGGGCCAGGGCATGGCTGTACTGAATGGCGTCCTCCCCCAGCGCGGCGACATACATATCCATCGGGGAGGCAGGAGTATCATCTTTTTCCTGTTGCTGTTCCAGGAGCAGGGCGAGTCGTTCGATCCCCATGGCAAACCCTATGCCGGGCAGCCCGGGACCGCCTAATTCCTCTACAAGACCGTCGTAACGGCCGCCTGCTCCAACGGCGGACTGGGCGCCAAGATTATGCGCAATAAATTCAAAGGTTGTGCGGGTGTAATAATCAAGCCCACGGACCATGAACGAATTGACTGTATACCGTACCCCGAGAAGGTCAAGGCAGGCCCGGACCTGGTCAAAGTGTTCAGCGCATCCCGTGCAGAGAGAGTCCAGGATTGACGGGGCCGACCGGACCAGTTCCCTGCAGCGGCTGTTTTTGCAGTCCAGTACCCGCAGGGGGTTGGTATGGGTCCGTCTCCGGCAATCGTCGCACAATCGGGCCTCGAGTTTTTCGAGGAAGCTGACGAGCTTGTCGCGAAACAGCGGCCGGCAGGCAGGACAGCCCAGAGAATTTATCTCAAGGCTGGCTGAAAGTCCCAGTTCCGAGAGAAGCAGCTGACCCATTGCCATTATCTCCGCATCAACCTGGGGCTCAACAGCCCCTATCACCTCGGCGCTGATCTGGTGGAACTGGCGCAGTCGTCCCTTCTGCGGCCGTTCATGGCGAAACATGGGGCCGATTGTATACAGGCGGTTGACCGGCTGCCTGACATGCATGCCATGCTCGATAAAGGCCCGCAGGAGAGAGGCCGTCGCTTCAGGCCGAAGGGTGATGCCCTTGTCCGCAAAGGTGTACATTTCCTTTTCAACGATATCCGTGGCCTGGCCGATGGAACGAGCAAAAAGCTCAGTTTTCTCCATGATCGGCAGGCGAATTTCCTGGAATCCGAAACGTTGAAATATGCCCCGGGAAATGTTTTCAATATGCTGCCACCGGACCAGTTCGTCCGGCAGGATATCTTTGAAGCCGTTAACGGCTTTGAGTTTCACTCATTGCCTCCGTATCGCTCTCCTGTTTCAGCAAAGAAAGTGTTCTGTGTATGACAGGAAAAAATGAGTTGGCGCGGGAATTATTTCCTGTTGAAAAAATATAGAATTTAATCTGCTTTTGCGGGAAAAGTCAAGCAGATGTCGATAAAATGTGGTAGAATAGAATGATTATGATTTTTGTCTTTGCCGGGGGCTGAAAAGCCCCCGGCATGCTTGACAAAGCAGTTCTGCCGGGGCATTATTTCGACCTGGCAGCCTATTTTATGAGAGGTATGAAGGAAAAAAATGAAATTGCCTGAATTGAAAATTGGTTCTTTTACAGCCAAGGTCCCCATTATTCAGGGTGGAATGTCAATCAGAGTCTCAACCTCCGCTTTAGCGGTCCCGGTCGCTGAGTGCGGTGGTGTCGGCACTATTGGCGGCTCTGCCATCCCCGTGGAAGAGTTGAAGGAAGATATACGCCTGGCCAAAAAGGAAGCCAACGGCATCATCGCGGTGAATATCATGTATGCCATGAAGGAATTCTATGAGCTGGTCATGGGATCCATCGAGGCCGGTGTTGACATGATCATCACCGGTGCCGGATTTTCAAGGGATATCTTCAAGATAGGAAAAAAACACAATATTCCGATCGTTTCCATTGTTTCATCCCCGGCCTTTGCCCGTCTGGCGGAAAAACTGGGCGCCTCTGCCATCATTGTTGAGGCGGCTGAAGCCGGCGGCCACCTGGGCACCCAGACCAGCCTGCGGGATCTTTTTCCTTCCATCAGAAAGGTTGTTACCAGGGTGCCTCTGATTGCAGCCGGAGGCATTACCAATGGTTTTGAGATGGCTGAGTTGATGGACAAGTACGGTGCGGACGGCATCCAGATCGCCTCTCGTTTTGTCTTGAGTAAAGAGTGTTCTGTTGATGACAAGTTCAAGCAGGCGTTTTTAGAGGCTGAAGAGGATGATATTGTTCTCGTGGCCTCCCCGGTCGGCATGACAGGTCGGGCCATAAAGACCCCGTTTATAGGCAGAATGGAAGCCGGTGAAGATGTCTCGGCCAAGGAGTGCAGGTTCAGGTGCCTGAAAAAATGCAGTTACAAATACTGTATCAATGACCGTCTGAACATGGCTCGTGAAGGAAATATTGAAGAGGGGCTTGTCTTTTCCGGGGCAAACACATTTAAAATGAAAGAAATTCTTTCCGTGCGTGAAATATTCAACCGTTTTGTCGGTGAAGCCGAGTCGGTCTATAAAGAAAATAAATAACAGCCAGGGACTTCCGCCACGCCCTCCTCATTCCGGCCGCATGTTCGATCATCAAGAGAGTCATAACGTGAGAGACCCCAACCTGCCGGAAAGTGCTGCTCCAGTCATTATTTCCAAAGACGACCACCCGATCTCAATCAGGGATATTGACCAGGAGGCCCTGAAAGTCCTCTACAGGCTTCGAGACGCCGGCTTTTCCGGTTACCTTGTGGGGGGCGGTGTCCGGGACCTGTATGTGGGGAAACGCCCCAAAGATTTTGATATTTCAACAGATGCGCGACCCGGGCAGCTCCGCAAACTGTTTCGCAACAGCCGCACCATCGGCAGGAGGTTCAGGCTCGTCCAGGTATATTTCCGCGGCGGCAAGATCATCGAGGTGTCAACACTCCGTTCCCAGAGTGAATATGATATCAACGGCAAGGAGAAGGTGCTGCCTCATAACAATACGTTCGGAACTCTTGTGGAAGATGCATTCCGAAGAGACCTGACAGTCAACGCGCTTTTTTATGAAATTGAACACAATACCATTATCGACTATATCGGCGGTGTGCAGGATCTTGACCGGGGAATTATCCGTATTGTCGGTGAACCGGACCGGCGGGTAACGCGGGACCCTGTCCGTATGATGCGGGCGATACGGCATGCGGCCCGTATGGGCTTTCGCATCGAGGAAAAAACGTGGAAAGCCATTACCCTGAACCGTGACAAGCTCGACCTCTGTCCCTCTTCAAGGATTCGTGATGAACTGCTGAAGGACCTGACAGGCGGGTCAAGTGAACCCTGGGCCCGAATTGCACTCGAAAGCGGCTTGTTTTTTTCCCTTTTCCCTTTTTACAGTGAAGTCATACCGCAATTAGCGGACAGTGACAGGAAAAATGAACTTTTTGCCCTTTTTCGGGTTATTGACAGGTTATACAGTTCCGCAACGAG
>JAJRVA010000144.1 GCA_024277485.1 Deltaproteobacteria bacterium
GCCTGACTTTTTCTTTGCCTTCTTCCAGGCCTCCATGGATTCCCTTTTCGCCTTTTCATAAAATTCACGGGGCTCTTCCTTTGTCCTGTCCCAGGCTTGTTTCGACGAATCCCTGGCCGCCTCAACGACTGCGTCGGCAGCCTCCCGGACCTCTTCCGCCGTCTTTTCCATCCTGCCGCTGTTTTCAGCGGCCCTGCCGGAAGGGACCGATCCTGCCAATAATACAGCTGCAGACACAACAACTATCACCCTGTAAATTCGTTTTTTTCTCATCACAAGACCCCTAAACTTAAGCATTTAACGAAATAATTAAACAATTTTATTGCATTCAAAATAAATATGGTTATGTATATAGCAGATAATTTCAAGGTGAATTAGAATAAAACAAAATACACTTGAGCATGAACAATACCATACCGGTTTTCACATCATCAATTGTCGGCCAGGCGGCCTGCCGCGTGATACCAGTCAGCCGACGGGAGAATAAAGCCAAGGAAGGGTGAATCCGCCATGCGTATGCGACATTTCTTTGTATCTCTGTGTTGCCTGGGACTTCTGTTCAGTCTCCATTCCGCCTGGGCCCGGGAAGCGGAATTAACGGTGCCTGAAACCTGGACTGTTGAGGAGGCGGTTCGTTTTGCCATTGCCAACAGCCCGGATTCGGCCATCACGAAGCAGCGTATTGCTGCGGCCGAGGCCGCGGTCAGGCAGGCGTCATCCGCCTTTTATCCCCGGCTGGACCTCAGCGCCTCGTACGGACAGACGAACAATCCCATGTACTCATTCGGTAATATCCTCAACCAGGGAGCCTTTGACCAGAGCATTGATTTCAATGACCCGGGCAGGACGGACAACCTCAACATGGCAGCCACCCTGAGCTACCGGTTTTACAATGGCGGCCGCGACGAGGCGGGACTCAACAGCGCCAGGTCGAAAACTGATGCTTCACGGTCTGAACTGCAGGCGGTCCATTCGCAATTAGGCTTTGAAGTGGTGAAAATGTTTTACACCATTATCCAGGCCCAGGAAAACCTGCAGGCCCGCATCTCCGCTGCCGAGGCAATCGGCGCATCCATTGAGGTCGCCCGGGCGAGGTACGAGGCCGGCGACCTGCTCAAGGCTGACCTGCTCAACCTGGAAGTTCACCAGTCCCGGGCAGATGAAGATCTCATCCAGGCACGACATGCCCTGAAACTGGCCGGGCGTGGATTTCTCAACCTCCTGGGGCTGGAAGACGGACCGCTTTCCATTCAAACCGACTGTGATCTCGAACAGCCCATCCCCTCGGACACCTCCTATGACGGGCGGCCGGAACTGCAGAATCTCGACTTTGCCATCAAGGCTGCCGAAGCGGCCGTTCGTCAGGCCCGCAGCGGCTATTACCCGACCGCCGACCTGTTTGCCGGCTACCAGGTAGACAAGGGCTTTGAACTCGATGGCGACGGCAATTCCTGGGTTGCCGGGGTAAAGCTGAATTATAACCTTTTTAACGGACAGCGGACCTCGGCCGAAATTGCCCGGGCAAATGCGATGCTTGCGCAGGCAAAGGAACAGAGGAGGAAGACCGCGCTGGCAATCAACCTGGAGGTTGAACGGGCGCGCCTCTTTCTTGAGGAGACCGAACAGCGTCTTGAAGTGACCAAAAAAATGGTGGCCCAAGCTGAAGAAAGCGCCAACTTGAGCCGTGAACGGTTCAAGGAAGGCGTCATTCTTTCCTCAGACCTTATTGACGTGGAAAACAGGTTGACCGAGGCCCTGGTGCGCAGAACAGTGGCCCGGGCCTCTTATCGTATTGCCATTGCTGATTTCCGCAGAGCAGTCGGGCTGCGGCAATTTCAGGTTGCCGCAACAGGTAAAAATGATGACAAAGGAAAAGAGTAACATGAAAATATGGATCTACCTGCTGAGTGTACTGGTACTGGCCCTGGCCTATGGCTGCCGGGCAGAGCACCAGGAAAAGGAACAGACCGGCCGGAACCTCCAGCCGGCAGAGGTCAGGGTTGCAACGGTTTCCCTTGAGGATGCCCCCTCGCAGATTGAGGTGGTCGGGACAATCCAGCCTGTGAACCGGGCTGTTATCGCCGCCAAGGTGACCGGGACCATCGAGGAAATACCCGTTGTCCTGGGATCCCGTGTCAAGGCCGGAGACCTGCTTGTCAAGATCAGCGCAGGTGAAATTTCCGCCAGGGTGATCCAGGCCCGGGCCCAGCTGGAACAGGCGCGGAGGAACCTTGCACGGGAGAAAAAGCTGCTGCAGAAAAAAGCCGCCACCGCCGAATCGGTCAAATCCCTGGAAGACCTGTTCAGAGTGGCTGAGGCAGCGCATCATGAAGCCGTTACCATGTTGAGCTATACGAAAATTACAGCCCCGTTTGACGGGCAGATAACCAGCAAAAATGCCAATGTCGGTGACCTGGCCACCCCGGGCATACCTCTCCTGCAGTTGGAAAACAACCTGAAACTCCAGGTTGTTACCTCGGTACCTGAAGTCCAGGTTCTGCAACTGCATTCCGGCGACAGCCTGACCATCAATGTTCCTGCCGCGGACCTTGAAATTCTCGGTACGGTTGCCGAAGTCGCTCCTGCTGCGGACCCCCTCTCCAGAACCGCAGAGGTCAAGATCGACATCGAACAGAACGACCAGCTCCGCTCTGGCCAGTTCGCCCGGGTGGCCCTTCCAGGCACCAACAGGAAAGCCCTGTACGTTCCGGCTTCAGCGGTGAGGACCTTTGGCCAGATGGAGAAAATTTTTGTGGTCAGTGAAAATGTGGCCCGCCTTCGCCTCGTACGGACCGGAAAAGAAGTAAACGGCCGGGTTGAAATCCTGGCCGGCCTTGAGCCTGATGAAACAGTTGTCACAAGTGACATCGCAAAACTCGTTGACGGACAGCCCGTGATAATAGAGCAATGAAAGAAAACACACATCCCAGTGAACATCCCGGTTTTGCCGGGCGCATGGCATCGGCCTTTATTGATTCCAAGCTGACCGTTATTGCCCTTATCACCTCACTGCTGCTTGGTGTCTTTGCCGTCATCATGCTGCCGCGGGAAGAGGAGCCCCAGATCAAGGTGCCCATGATCGATGTCCTGGTCTCCATGCCGGGCGCTACTCCGAAAGAAGTTGAAGAACGGGCGTCCATCCCCATGGAGAAGCTGCTCTACGAACTGCCCGGAGTGGAGTATATCTATTCCACGTCCATGCCGGGCCAGAGCCTGCTGGTGGTTCGTTTTTATGTTGGCGCAAACCTCGAGGAATCCATTGTCAGGCTCAACCAGAAACTGGAAACCAACTTTGACCGGATCCCGCACGGGGTGAGCACGCCGCTCATCAAACCGCATACCATCGATGATGTTCCGATCCTGGCCCTGACCTTTCATTCCAAACGCTATGATCACTTTACCCTGAGAAGGCTGGCCGCCCAGGTCGATGATGCCATCAAAAATATCCCGGAGGTGGCGGAAACCAAGCTGATAGGAGGTACCCGCCGCCAGGTGCGCATCCAGTTTGACCCACTTCTCCTGTCAGCGCGAAACCTGACCATCGACGATCTTGTGCCCAGGATAACGCAGGCCAACCGCCAGTCCTATACCGGCACCCTGCAGTCGGCAAACCGTGAAATAATCCTGCAGAGCGGCACGTTCCTGTCTACCGCCCGGGAAATCGGCCGCATTGTCGTCGGCGTGTACGGGGACCGGCCCGTGTACCTGGATGAGGTTGCCACCATTAACGACGGCCCGGAGGAACCGGATACCTATGTCCTGTTCGGACAGGGACAAGGGTCAGGCGAAGAGGCTGCCGTTACCCTTTCCGTTGCCAAGAGGCCGGGCGCCAACGCCGTGCATGTCGTCGAGACTGTGCTGGAAAAGGTCGACAGCCTGAAGGGCAGCCTGATCCCGGCTGACATTGAGATCGCGATCACCCGGGATTACGGTGAAACAGCAGCGGAGAAATCAAACGAACTGCTTCTGCATATGGGCATCGCCGTGTTCGGGGTTGCCCTGCTCATTCTCTTTTTCCTGGGCTGGCGGGAATCCATGGTGGTCATGTTAGCCATACCATCAACCCTGGCGCTCACCCTGCTGCTCTTCTACCTGTACGGCTATACCCTGAACAGGATCACGCTCTTTGCCCTGATTTTCTCCATAGGTATCCTGGTTGACGATGCCATCGTGGTGGTGGAAAATATTGTCCGCCACCTGAAACTGCCTGGAAACCGGGGCAGGTCGACCGTCAAGGTGGCCATAGATGCCGTCATCGAGGTGGGAAACCCGACCATACTGGCCACATGGGCCGTCATTGCCGCCATTCTGCCCATGGCCTTTGTCGGCGGACTCATGGGGCCCTACATGCGACCCATCCCCATCGGTTCGTCTGCAGCCATGATCTTTTCCCTGCTCATCGCCTTTTCCGTAACGCCATGGGCCGCGGTCCGCCTGCTGAAAAAAGACTGTACCCAGGCGGAATGCGCCACCGAGCCGGAGGAAGGTGATAGCGACCATGCGCCGGATGACATCTTCACCCGGCTGTATCACCGGATCATGGACCCGCTGTTGGCCAGCGGTGCCACCCGGGCCCTGTTTTTCGGGATAATCATCGCCATGCTGCTTGGCGCCTGCTCCATGTTCTATTTCGGCCTGGTCAAGGCCAAGATGCTCCCCTTTGACAACAAGTCGGAATTCCAGATCATTCTTGATATGCCGGAGGGATCGACACTTGAGCACACCACCAGGGTTGCCAGGGAGATGGCAGCGGTTATCGCCGATGAACCTGAGGTTACCAACTACCAGATATACGCAGGCACGGCCTCGCCATACAACTTCAACGGACTGGTCCGGCACTATTTCATGCGCAGCGGCTCCAGTGTGGCCGATATCCAGGTCAACCTGCTGCCCAAGGACAAGCGGAACCTCCAGAGTCATGATATTGCCAAACGTATCCGCCCTGAAGTTGCGGCCATCGCCAAAAAGTACGGGGCCGCGGTTGCAGTGGCCGAGGTGCCGCCGGGACCACCTGTCCTGCAGACGCTTGTGGCGGAAATTTACGGGCCCACGGACCAGGACCGGGTGGCACTGGCAAGAGAGGTGAAAAAGATTTTCGAGTCAACCGTGGGCGTGGTTGACGTCGACTGGTACCGGGAAGAGGACCGCACCAAAACCCTGGTTACGGTTGACAAGGAAAAGGCCGCCTTGAACAACATATCCGAAGGGGAGATAACCCGGGCCATCCAGATGGCTGTGCAGGGGCGATCCATTGACCTGTTCCACCAGCCGAAGGACAAGGAAGAGATCAACATTATCCTGGAACTGCCCAGGGAAATGCGGTCCAGGATTGAAGGTGTGCTGAATATTTCCATCAGGCCCGCCATGGACCCGTCCGCCCCGCTGGTGCCCCTGCGCGAGCTGGTCCGCATCGAGGAGGCCCCTGTTGACCAGCCCATTTACCGGAAAAACCTGAAGCCGGTCATCTATGTTACCGGCGACGTGGCCGGGGCGGCCGAGAGCCCGGTGTACGCAATTTTTGAAATGAATGAAAAGATCGCTGCCCTCAATGGCCGCGATTTCAACGCCGGCGGCGACAGGATAAAAATATTCAACCTGAAACAACCCTTCAGCGATACGGAAACGTCCATGAAATGGGACGGTGAATGGCATATCACCCTTGAAGTCTTCCGCGACCTGGGGCTTGCCTTCTGCGCAGTCATGATCCTCATCTACATGCTGATGGTGGGCTGGTTCAAGGATTATATCACGCCGCTGGTGGTCATGGCGGCCATACCTTTTTCCCTGATCGGCATCCTGCCGGCCCACTGGGGTTTCAATGCCTTTTTTACGGCAACGTCCATGATCGGTTTCATGGCCGGGGCGGGCATTGTGGTCCGGAACTCCATTATCCTGGTGGATTTCATCGAGTTGCGGATCAGTCACGGCCTGCCGCTGGCAGAGGCCGTGGTCGAGGCCGGCGCGGTCCGCTTCCGCCCCATGCTGCTCACCGCCCTGGCGGTTGTTGTCGGCGCCTCGGTTATCCTGGCAGATCCGATTTTCCAGGGACTGGCCATATCACTCATGTTCGGTGAAATCGCCTCCCTGCTCATCAGCCGCATGGCCGTGCCGGTCCTCTACTACATGATCAAGAAACGGAGCCACCCGGAAACAGCCCCTGCGCAGCCGTAAAACAGGAAAATACTACACCTTCTACAGCCCCACCCTCGACTTCCAGGCCAAATGCTTTCAGGATTCCGGTCTTGAGGCATCAGGTTCTTCGATAACACACCGGGGTTTGCGTTAGCGGGGATTGCCATACAGGGCAGGCTTTCTTCAGCAGGAACAGGCCACGGTTTTCACAACAAAAAGCACCGGGCACCAACACCAAACGTGGCCCGCACTCTATCTTGAAAACGGGTTGACGACAGTAAGGTTTCGGATCTTCTGACCATCCTGCAAATCTTCAGTATACAGGGTGTCGCATCCATCTTTCAGGGCCGCTGAGATAATCAGCGAATCATACAGAGAATAGCCCGTAGTTGCGGCTATGTCCAAACCGGTTTTAACATAGTCGGCATCCGGGAAAACCACCTCAAACTGCATGAAAACTTTGTCGAGATACTCCTTGCCGCTTAACAGAGACATGGGCACTGCGAACTTCTTTGTCGCAACATTAAAAAATTCCTGAATAACCTGAAAGCTGATATACCCATTTCCGGTTCTCAGGGCCGATTTGATCAACTCCCGGGCTTGCTGTTGTTTCTCTTTTGCTGTCTCATCAAAAGAATAAACAAAAATATTGGTATCGAGAAAAAACTTATCTTTCATTCATTTCATCCCGAGAAAATTTTCGCCCGGCCTTGACATCAGCCAGACTCTCCATCAGGGCATCATAGTCTACGTCAATGTTGTCACGATGGACATACTTTCTCATCCACCCCCGGAAGAGCTGATTCAGGGAAGTATTTTCCCGCCTGGCCTTTTCCCTGGCCTGCTTGATAAGGATATCCTCAGCGCTCAATGTAATGTTTTTAGCCATACACTCCCTCCTTTTTTACACATTAAAAGTATGCACTTTTTTCGTGTTGCGCAACAAAAATATTCACTCCATGCAAACTATGGGGTCTTGAAATGCCACCTTTTCCCTTTGCATGGCAGGGAAAAAACGAATGCAGGCATTCGGCATATCCCGGTTGAGAAAACCATGCAAAGAGACTATGATTGAATCTTCTGTTCATAGCCGCTGTATTTTTGCATTCTCAGAAAAGGTCCTGCTTCCTTGGCACACCGCGTTCGTTCAAAAAGAAAAAAAAAGTCCCCCCTCC
>JAJRVA010000145.1 GCA_024277485.1 Deltaproteobacteria bacterium
AACCACCAGGTCATCAGCAAAACGGGCATATTCAATATTGTTAGCGGCGGCGTGAAAATGCTGAAAAATGGCGGTTTGAAAATGCTGTCAATGGATCAGGGAGCAAGAACCATCCCCGCGCAGTCGATCGGGGATGGTCTTTTCTTTCTCAGTCATCTACCTGCGCCTTCATACGAAAGCTCTTTCCTTCTATAACCAGGGTGTCGGCATGGTGAAGGAGACGGTCCAGGATGGCAGAGGTCAGGGTGGCGTCGTTGTTGAAGATATGGGGCCATTCCTTGTAGGCCCTGTTTGAGGTGATGATAATGGAGCCCTTCTCATAGCGGTAGCTGATGATCTGGAAGAGCAGATCGGCGCCCTGCTTGTCAATGGGGAGATGTTGCATCCCACATACTCTGCACAAAACAGGGCACTTTTTCTCTGAATCTGTTAACAGGGATCAGTGAGAATTCAGATTATGTAAACCTGTTCCATGCTTCATGAAAAAGTAGAGGAGTGATGGACCTGTATAGAGATCCATCACTCCCTCCCGGCAGGAGTAGTAGCTCCTGCAAGGAGTTGATCCATTGGTACTTTCTGTTTGCGCCAACGTCAAGGATATTGCCCAGTTGGGACGTTTTTTTCCCTGGAGCAAGCCCGCCTGCTGTCCCTGCTGCGGTTCCGTCACCCTGTGGTGGCACGGGTTTGCACCGGCCTATTTCTCCTCCCTGGCTGAGCCGGTGTATATTCGACGGCTTCTCTGTCCTGCCTGTCGGGCTGTGCATCGGTTGAAACCGGCCGGTTACTTCCCGCGCTTCCGTTCCTCTATCCAGGAAATTCGTGATTCCATAGCCCAGCGAACCATGAAGAACCGCTGGCGCCCCGACCTGCCCAGACCCCGGCAACGCCAATGGTGGCGGCGCCTGGGACGGATGATCACCCTGGTGCTTGGCATCAGCTTTACCGGATCATCTTCCACCGCGTTCACCTATCTCATGGAGCAGCACATTATCCCGGTCACCGGGGCCGAATTGCCGGAGAACAGAACCATGTAAGAGCCACCCTACCGTCTTGTATCCCTGCCCGGATCCTCTTGAAAATGGTAGCCATGGAAAGGTCAAAAATCCATTTTCATTCATTCAACCAGGGAGGATCCCATGGACGATCAACATCGAGAAGACGTTGCCCTGTTCAGGTTCGGCGTCATCAGTGACCTGGTCTGCTCTCGCCTTGAGCCCGGCGAGATGACCGAGCTGATCAACCGGAAAAGCGGGCAGCGCTGGCAGATTCCCCATTCGGGAAGAACCAGGATCTCCGCATCCACCATCAGGCGCTGGGTCAGGCTGTACGAGCAAAGCGGCCGCCGGCTCAGTTCGCTGTACCCTGCCTTTCGCAGTGATCGCGGCCGGAGCAGGAGAGTTGACGAAGAGACCATCCTTGCGCTGGTCCGGCTGCGCAAGGAGATGCCGGGCCTGCCGGTCAACCGGCTGCTGGTCGAGATGGATAAGAGAAATCTCTGTCCGCCGGGCCAGTGCATTTCGCTGTCCACCGCTTACCGCATCCTGAAGCAGGAAGGGCTGTCCCGTCCTGTGGCTGAAGCAAAGGAAGATCGCCGCCGGTTCGAGGCCGAGTATCCCAACGACATCTGGCAGTCCGATGTTATGCACGGCCCGCATATCGAGATAAAGGGCAAAAAACGCAAGGCCTATCTGATCGCTTTTCTTGATGATCACTCCCGCCTGCTGCCCCATGCCGGGTTCTATCTGTCGGAGCGACTGACCTCATGGCTTGACGCCTTCCGCCAGGCCCTGCTGTTCAGGGGACTGCCGAGAAAACTGTATGTGGACAACGGCGCCGCGTTCCGTTCCCGTCATCTGGAGAGGATCTGCGCCTCCCTGGGCATTGCCCTGGTCCATACCCCGCCCTATACGCCCCAGGGCAGGGGAAAGATCGAACGATTCTTTCGCACGGTCCGCGCCCAGTTCCTTCCCTGTTTCCATGGCAACACCCTTGAGGATCTGAACATCTCCCTCGATGTATGGATCCGCGAGGACTACCACAAGCGTATCCATTCCAGCACCGGTCAATCTCCCCTGCAGCGGTTCGGTCGTCATGTGGAGATGATCAGAAAACCGCCCCGCGATCTGGAGGATCACTTTCGCAAGGAGGTCAGGCGCAGGGTGACAAAAGATCGTACCGTCTCCATTGACGGCCGACTTTACGAGGCACCCACAAAGCTGATCGGTGAACAGCTCAGCCTGCTCTTTCATGAGCATAAGCCTGACCAGGTGGAGATCATACACAAGGGGCGCTCCCATGGCATGCTGGTTCCCCTGGACAAGCAGGTTAACTCCGGTGTCAAGCGAAAGCGACCTGTTCAGGGTGAGTTGTTCCAGGAGGGCCAGTCATGAGTTACCGTCCCTTCTTCGGCCTTGCCCGGGAACCATTCTCTGCCGACCTGGACCTGGACGAAATCATGCAGACCGATGACATCATGGGGGTCAGCCAGCGGCTGGAGTATGTTCTCCGCATAGGTGCCATCGGCCTTGTCACCGGTGAGGTCGGGGCCGGCAAGTCCACGGCACTGCGCTGGGCCGCCGGCCAGCTTCATCCGTCCAACCATAAAGTGCTCTGGATCACCGCCACTTCCGGCTCCATCCTCGAGGTCTATCGCCAGCTCCTGGCCGAGCTCGACATCAACACCGCTGCTTCGTCCAGGGCGGTGCTGACCAGGATGATCAGGCAGCAGATCGTCAACCTGGCTGTTACCAAAAAACAGCAGCCCCTGCTTATCATTGATGAGGCATCCCTGCTCAGGCTGGATGTATTCACCGAACTGCACACGCTGACCCAGTTCCAGGGTGACTCCAAACCCTGGCTGCCCATGATCCTGGCAGGGCAGAACAACCTGGCCGACAACCTCCTCTACCGGACCGCGGTTCCCCTGGCCTCGAGGATCGTCGCCAGGTCACATCTCAAGGCCGTGACACGGGAGGGGATGGAGCTCTACATCCGCCATCACCTGGTTGTTGCCGGCCTGAAAACCTCACCCTTTGACGACCAGGCCGTCACCGCCATTCACCAGGGATCAGGCGGTCTGTTCCGCAAGGCCAATCACCTGGCTCGAGGGGCGCTCATCGCCGCTGCTGCCGAAAAATCCCAAGCCGTCACGGCCGAGCATGTCAGACTGGCCGACTCGGAACTTTTATAATCCAACCTAACTGGAGGAGACGCCATGAAACCCGAAGAACAGATGCGTTTTATTGCCGACCTGCTCGACCTCATCAATGCACTCCAGGAACTGATCATCGACCATTGTCGGACTTTGGCTGACGAGAGGGAGAGGCACGTTCCTGAACACTCTTCGGAGTATGAAGATACCCCCTTTTAACCTGGAGACGCCCCCGGGGGCAGCATGCTGAACCCGGGGGGGGAGTGCTGATAAAATAATCAGACAACAGTACCAAAATAATCAGAAAAACAAGGTGCAGGTAATATGAGAAGCAACACCAGTTCAAAAAGCAGGAGATCGGACAGTGATGACCGTGTCCCCTCGATCATGGAGGAGAGCACCGCCTCCTTGCGAACGTACATATAGAGAAACAGGGATATATCCGGCAGAAAGGTAGAGATGCTGTCCAGCCGCCCAAGCGTCAACAACGCCTGGTC